>CAZUKR010000029.1:0-24435 GCA_964620885.1 uncultured Eubacterium sp. | reverse complement strand
CGGCCATATACTTCTGTATAATTGCGAACCTTTGCTGCCAGATTCGCATCAATGGCATTGCCTCTCATACGCCATTTCCAGTTGCATCCCAGAGTAGAAGGAATATTCATTCTGCCTTCACTTCCGATTCCTAAGATATCCTGCATGGTAACAATTGCCATATCGCCTACACTTGCCCATACGCCCCGCATGATACCCCAATTGTATCCTTCTATTTTATCCATTTTCAGATACTCTTTGGCATATTCTACACAATTCTTGGAAGCACTTTCCACCCATCCCTGAATGGTGTCATTGTCATGGGTTCCAGCGTATACAACACAGTTTCTGTTATAGTTATGGGGCAGATAATCCCCATCTTCTCTTGTATCAAAGGCAAACTGAATCAGCTTCATGCCCGGATAACCGGAATCTGCCAGTAATTTTCTTACGGAATCTGTTAAGAATCCCAAATCCTCTGCAATTACATTTAGTTTTCCCAGCTTCTTATCTATGGTACGGAATAATTTAATTCCAGGACCTACACGCCATTCACCATTTCGTGCTGTTTTATCTCCAAAAGGAATGGCATAATAGGAATCAAATCCCCGGAAGTGATCAATACGGATAACATCAAACAGTTTTGACATTTTTGCCATACGGTCAATCCACCACTGGTAATTATTCTTTTTCATTACATCCCAGCGAAACAGAGGATTTCCCCAAAGCTGTCCATCGATTGAAAATCCATCCGGCGGGCAACCTGCCACATCGATAGGATCCAGATTTTCATCCAGATAAAACTGGGTTGGATTTGCCCATACATCTGCACTGTCCATAGCAACATAAATTGGAACGTCTCCAATCAATTGTATTCCCTGTTCATTGGCATATAATTTTAATGCATTCCATTGTTTATAAAAAAGATACTGAATCATTTTCCAGAAATCGATTTCTTTGGAAAGCTTCTTTTGGGCTTCTTTTATGGCCTCCGGTTTATGGAATTTCAATTCCTTCTCCCACTGGCTCCACGCTGTTCCATCATGAGCATCTTTCAGTGCCATAAATATTGCATACTGTTCCAGCCAGTCCTCCTGCTCTTTACAGAACTGCTTATAATCTTTGGGAACATCTTTCAAGAAACGTTTATATGCCTTATGTAAAAGAGGGTACCGGTTCTTATATAAGGTTCCATAATCAACTTCTTTAACATCTGTTCCCCACTGATAAGATTCACATTCTTCTTTCTTCAGCAAACCTTCCTCACATAACGTATCTAAATCTATAAAATATGGGTTTCCTGCAAAACTGGAAAAAGACTGGTAAGGTGAATCTCCATAGCTGGTAGGACAAATTGGTAATACCTGCCAATATGTCTGGGCTGATTCTACAAGAAAATCCACAAACTTCCTGGCCTCCTTCCCCATGGTTCCAATACCATACGGGGATGGCAAAGAAGATATATGCATTAAAATTCCACTACTACGCATTCTGCGTTCCTCCTGTTATTTTTTTCACACTCTCCCCCCGCACCAGATTAAATGGTACAATCTCGTGCACTGGATTTGTGTTTAATTCAATATAATCCAACAGTATTTCTACACTCCGGGACGCAAGAGTTCTGTACTGCTGCTGTATCGTCGTCAATTTCGGATTATAGTACTCTGCTATGGTAATTCCATCAAATCCCATAATAGAAACATCATCCGGCACCTTTACTCCCATATCAATCAATGCACGGATTGCTCCAATGGCTGTTACATCACTCATAGCAAATACAGCTGTAATATCATCTGCTTTCTGATACAGGCGCTGCATTGCCCGGTATGCGTTGTCATAAGAGAAACGAGCCTTTTCATAATATACAGTTCCATCAAATTCCATCTTATGTCTGGTAAAACTTTTGACACAGCCTGCATAACGCTGTTTACTGGTATGAGATACTTCCGCATCACCACCCAGAATGCCTATTTTAGTATGTCCCTGTTCTATGAGATAATCAATGGCACACTCTGCTGCCCTCTGATCATCCGTTGCAACACTGGACAGATTATCAAAATAAAGTTCACTTCCCTGATTTGTTACTAGTACACAGGGAACATTTACTTTCTGGAAAGACTTTTCAAAAGACTTTGGATTACCTCCCAGAAACAGCATTCCCATGGGCTTGCGTTCCCTGCATATAATAACTGCCTCTTCTACTTCATTTTCATATTCATCAATATAGGTGATACTCACCGTATATCTAGTTTTTTCTATTTTCTTTTGTATTTCCTCTACAATACTTGCAAAAAGCATGTTGGAAGTACCTTTTACCATAACTGCTATGGTTTTGCTGGTGGTCTGCTTCAAATGTTTGGCATTGGTATTCGGGACAAAATGATGCTGCTCCACAATTTCTTCTATTCTCTTTTTTGCTTCCGGACTTACATCTCTTCGGTTATTCAAAACTCTGGAAACCGTACTTACAGAATATCCGGATTCTTTTGCAATATCTTTGATGGTCAACATATTATCCCCGCCTTTCCTTCACTTACCCTTTTACAGCTCCGGCAACTACACCTTCAATAATGTGTTTTTGACAAGCCATATAGAATATTATAATTGGAATAATTGCCAGTACCAGCATTGCCATCATAGCTCCCATATCAACAGAACCGTATCCGCCCTTCAGATACTGAATCGCAATCGGAATTGTTTTCCAACGTTTGATATCCAGCACCAGATATGGCAGCAGATAGTCATTCCAAACCCACATTGCCTGCAAGATTGCAACGGTAATACAGGTTGGCTTTAAGATTGGAAATACTACCTGAAAATACGTCTGTATTGGAGTACATCCATCAATCATAGCTGCTTCTTCAATTTCCAACGGTATACTCCGGACGAATCCGCAGAACATAAATACCGCAAGCCCCGATCCAAATCCCAAATACACTAATATAATACCAACGGGACTATACAAATGTAACATATTAGATAACTTGGATAATGTGAACATTACCATCTGAAATGGTACAATCATAGAAAACAAACATAAGTAATATATAGTGGTAGTAAACTTTGAAGTTACTCTGGAAATATACCATGCACACATGGAAGTACAAAGGATAATTACTGCTACGGAGCATACGGTAATAAACAAAGAGTTCTTAAATGCATCAAAGAAATTTATTTTTTCTATTCCCCTGACATAATTTTCAAACTTTACAAACATGTTTTCTACGGGAATCACAAATGGATTCCTGCTGATATATACTTTTTTCTTAAAGGAGTTTATCAGCACCAGAACGATGGGAAATACCCATGCAATGGAAAGTAAAGAGAAAAATATCGTTAAAGGCCATCCATGTTTCGCTTTTCTTGTACCCATTACTGCTGCACCTCCTTCGTTCTTGTAAGTCTTGTCTGAACAATAGCAATACCTGCCACCAGGATAAAGAATACCACTGCCTTCGCCTGGCCTACACCTTCCCATCCAACTCTTCCGTAGAATGTATTGGTGATATTTAATGCAAGCATTTCTGACATGTTAGAAGGCTCACCATTGGTCAGTGCCAAGTTCTGGTCATACAATTTGAACCCATTGGTTAATGTTAAGAAGGTACAGATTGTAATAGATGGCATAACCATTGGAATGGTTACATTTCTTAAAATCTGTCTTGGGGTTGCTCCATCAATCTTAGCCGCCTCAATCAATTCTCCCGGTATATTCTGAATTCCGGCAATATAGATAATCATCATATATCCAACCTGCTGCCAGCACATCAGGATGACCAATCCAAAAAATCCATAAGTAGAATCATAGGTAATGGTTTTTTGAAACTGTGCCAGAATACCGTTTAATAACAACTGCCACACATATCCTAATACAATACCGCCGATTAAGTTCGGCATGAAAAATACTGTTCTGAAAATATTGGTACCCCTAATTCCCTTTGTTAAAAGCATCGCTATAGAGAATGCCAAAACGTTAATCAAAATTACGGAAACAATTGTAAATAAGGCAGTATACCAAAGTGCATGGTTAAATGTTTTATCCGTAAATATTTTTAAATAATTACTAATACCTACAAATTTTGCATCGGTAACCGTCGTAAATTTACAAAATGATAAATAGATACCCATAATAAAAGGAACTAAAAACCCAATTGTAAATGCTACTAAAGTTGGAAGTGCAAAAATAGGAAAGTATTTTTTTATTGATTTTTGCATACTTTTCTCCCTTTCTTTAAAGAATGCAGCAGGCAGACTGCCTGCTGCATTCCGCATAAAACTCTGTGTTTATATTTTACTGATTTGATGCTTCAAATTCAGAAGCCCATCCGTCAACAAATGCTGTTTTAACTGCATCCCATTCGCCTGTACCCTGTGCGTACTCCAGTAATGCACTACCAACACCATTTTTCCATTCTTCAGATGGCATTGTAGTAAAGCACCATGCAACAGATTCGTTTCCTGCAGCGATATATTCATTTGCTGCTACTACTAATGGATTCGCTGGTAAGTAATCATCCAGAGATTTGAAAGGTGTTACGAACTGTAATTCATCTTTTACGAATGTACGTCCTGTATCACTTGTAACTACCCAGTTCATGAAATCCAGTGTTGCCTGAATGTCTTCTTCAGAAGCATTCTTATTTACACACCAGTAGTTTTCAGAACCAGTACACAGACCCTGATTTTCTTCACCTTCAGCACCAATGTAAATTGGAAGCATTCCCATATCTTCATCTGCTACTTCATTTCCGGTAACATCACCGTAAGCCCATGTTCCATTCTGGAAGAACACAGCTTCACCCATAGCGAATTCTGCTGCTGCATCTTCTCCTGTAGCGCCGGATAACATAGTAGGTTCAATAGTGGAATCTGTGATATATAAATCCCAGATGTTTTTGTAGTTATCAAGGAATGTTCCTTTTACTGCATCTGTAGATTCAATTCCATCTGCCTTGTATTCGTAGTAAATTGGAAGGTTTGCTAAGTGAGTCTTGAATCTCCAGTCAGAGGAAGAATCCATACCAGCAGAAGCAAATGCTCCGTTGATTCCCAATTCATCTTTACGAGCCTGCATATCATCTGCTACTTCTTTTAATTTAGCAAAGCTGTTAATTTCAGAAGCATCTGCAATCTTTGCTCCATCCAGTTTACAGTAATCTGCTACGATTGCCTTGTTGTAAATAATTCCATAAGTTTCGATAACGTATGCTATACCTAATGTCTGTCCTTCTTCATTTGTTAAAGCAAACTCATCACTCTTTAACTGGCTGTAAATATCGCTGTCTTTTAAATCATAGCAATAATCTTTCCAGGAAGCTAATCCTACCGGTCCGTTTACCTGGAATAAGGTTGGTGCCTGATCTTTTGCCATTTCTGATTTCAATGTTGATTCATAAGTTCCGGATGCTGCTGTTTCAACGATTACAGGTACACCTGTTTCATCAGTATATGTTTCTGCTAACTCTTTCCACTGATCTGCCTGTTCTGGTTTAAAGTTCAAAAAGTACACAGAACCATCACCGCTTGCTGTCTTATCCCCGCCTGATTCTTCTGTCTTTTTGTCATCAGAATCTTTTTCCTTGGAGTCTTTGCCACATCCAGCAACCATGGTTGCTGCCATTGCTGCCACTAACATAAGTGATACTAACTTTCTTTTCATAGTACATCCTCCTATTATAATAATAACATCAATTGTTTCCCCCTGAAAAACGTTTCCGGTAACGTTTTCAGTTGATACTGTAAGTATAATTCCTATTGGTTCAAATTGCAATAGTTTTTTTGTATTTTACAGGTATTTTGTTTGATTTCAACATTTTATTATTTACATTTTTGTGAATTTTATACAACAAAAACTTAGAATTTACCCTTTTGTAAGCAAAAAAAGAAAGAACCGATGACCTGGATCTTCCTTTATAATATCTCAAACTCATATTCTTTCGTTTTTACCTGCTGGAAATCCATGAAATAAATACACGCCTAAAACTGCATTAAAACCCGTTGCTGCAAATACGCTAAATCGTTCCGGTATGCCAATATATCTTCTTGGTACAAGAGTAATCCGAACAGCATCCCTTGATAGGATAAGGGGTCATCTATATATTGTTTTGCATAAAGGGCGGACAGTTTTTGACTGCGATATTGCTCTATCGTCAACATACGTCGAAACTTTTGTGCATAATCGTCATGCAAAAAATAAAGAAATACCCCCTTACCCATTTCAATCAGCTGTTTTTCACTGATATTCATGAATAATCCCATATCTTTATCTGCATCCATTCCATCCATCTGCATGGGAGTTACCTGTTTTTTATAACGCTCTTCCATCTCTATAAGGATTGCATCAAAAATATCCTACTTACTTTTATAATGCTTATATAAAGATGGTGCTTTAATTCCAACTGCATTCGCTATGTCTGCAACAGTTACACCTTCATAGGCGCTAATGGCAAACAGACTTAAGGCTTTGTCTAAGACAATTTGTTTTGTTCCTTTATTTTCTGTCATTTACCTCCCCCCTAGTAACACCACAAGAGTAGAAAAACCTATAACAGCACCTCCTAAATAGGCGAGATTAATCCGCAGAGATTCTAAAGAGAATACCCCTGTCCCCCCTGCAATGCTGTCACATAATCATCCCGCAAGACTACGAAAATACACAGTAATAATCCTGTGATTGCAAGGATAAGTGTCCTTTGTCCCCATTTTTCAATTTCCCTATGTTTTGTGGAAGTCATAATAATGTAAAGCAAAACTACAAGCAGCAATACTGTTGATAAGATTGACCATAAATCTCCAAAAAATAAAGTAATCATAAGTCGTCAAGATGTATTTTAGTTGCTGCGCATCGACTTACTTATTTGCATAGATACTGCAATTAGAATAAGAGCTGCACCAGAGCCAACCATAATCCATTGTAATGGGATAACATCTGCCATGGGTCCGAAAAGTGCCATTCCAACAGGAAGAAAGCCTGAATACATAGAGCCCATTAAGCCAAACACACGCCCCTGCATTGTGCTTTCTGCTTTTTGCTGTATCAGTGTGGTGATGGCAGTCTGTACCATTGTAAGTGCAACACCATAAAAAACCATCATAACGAGGTAGAGCATAAAGTTGCGGGTTATTCCCATACCGATTGCCATTACTCCAAAGGAGGCAAGCCCCACCATTAGGGTTTTTATACGGCTCCTAAAGCCGCCCCAAGTTCCCATTAGCACTCCGCCGGCAGCCATCCCTGCAAATCCTACAAGCTCTACTGCCGTAAGATACCAATATGTATCGCCATACACACGACTGACCAACAGTCCTGCCATAAAACCGGCAGGAACGCATAGCAGCACAAACAAGCCATAGATAATTAGAAGCTTACCGATCAGCTTATTTGAAAAAGCGTAACTTACTCCAATTTTCATATCTGCAGATACAGATAATTTTTCTTTTGGAACAACCTGCTTTGGTATCAGCAGGCAGGATAAAATCCCTATGCCAAAAGCAGCCGTTAAAACATCAACCAGCAGTGTCCCCCGGAGTGTCCCCATGGTTAGTATCACCCCTGCCGCTGCAGGAGCCACAAACTGAACAATGGATTGCATCGTGGCATTGATGCCGTTATATCGCATCAAGTGTTCCTCCGGAACAAGCTGCGGGATAACCGCATTCACCGAAGGTGTTTGAATTCCCGCTCCAAATGAACGGATAACCGACATTACAAGCAATGCTCCAAGCAGCAGCGGTTCCGAAGAAATAAAAGGTATTGCAAAAAACATTGCAAGTGTAACGAATGCAATCAAAGCATCAGAAAAAACAATCAGCTTTTTTCGGTCATATCTGTCAGCCCATACACCGCCAATGAAAGAAATCAAAAACTGCGGCAGATAGGAGCAAATGGAAAAAGCTGCTACCCAGGCACCCCTTGAGGTTTGCAAAGTAACATACCAGACGATTGCCATCTGGACAAGCGTTGAACCGAATAAGGTAATACATTGGCTGATGAGAAAAAGGATGGTCCCTTTTCTCCAATTACTCTTTGTTTGTATCATTTTCTATCTCCTCCCTGTGTTCTGGAGGGAGCACAAACCGCTGGGTCGGATAACCAAATTCAACAAGCAATTCTCTTTCTGCAAAGCCAAGCCCATAAAGTTCTTTCCGATAACCCGTATCCGCTTTATCGCCTGCACGAAATGTAGTGATACTGAGTTCCTTTCCGTGAAGCATTTCTTCCATCAGCTTATCCAGAAAGATTTTTGTAATTCCGAGATTTCTATACTGGGGATGAACAGCCATAAAGTCTATACTTCCTGCATCGGCTGAAAATATCATAATGCCGATTGCCATATCATCATCCCGTAAAATCAATGCCCGCTTTTCTTCAATACATTGACGTAAATTCTCAAGATATTCTGTTTCGTTAAGACAGGGAAAACCGTCAATTGTGAAGTTCACCAACTCCAACCAATCAGGAACATCGGATGGCGTTGCAAATTTAATGTCGTCTTTGGTAATTTCCATTTTTGCCAACTCTTCTTTGAGCCGAATTTCAAGTTGCAGGGGATAAAAGTTTTCTCCTTCCCGAAATTCCGCAGGAGTGGTTTTATACATCCCTTTGAAAGCACTTGTAAAGGCCTGCTGACTTTCGTATCCGCTGATAAGTGCAATTTCAATAATGGGCTTTTCTGAAAATACCAGAAGCTTTGCGGCTTCCGTGAGCTGCCTCCTTTGGGAATAATCGTGAATTGTCAATCCTACTGTTTTTGTAAACATTCGGTGCAGATGGAATTTTGAATAATGCAGCTGGGCAGCTACCGTTTCCAATTCCAGTTTATTACTTAAATTTTCCTCAATAAAGCGAATGGCTTGGGAAACGATGTGTGCAGTTTGTTTTTGCATCTTGCTCCCTCCTTTCCGATAAGTACTGTAACACAAGGGGATTTTTATTTTTTCATCATTCTTGCTAAAATAACTGAATCGTAAGTAGATAAAAAAGTGCACTTCCCTGCCTCAATCTTATGATACCTACTGATTGCTTCGCACTCCTATAATATAAAAGGAACACCTCTTTGCGAAGTGCCCCTTTGACAGTTTCTTTTATAGTCTTTAATAATACATGTGACCATATCTTACATAATATTCCATACAGTATTCAACAACTCCCATTGTCATTGCGAAGCAGGTCAGCAGAAACGTTATAAGTATAGCGCCCTTATCATATTTCAGTATTTGCGCTTCCTCTCCGGAATTACGCAGATTTGCAATAATCATTTCTGCACCTAAAGCAATCAGAATAACAGGCCATAACTTCATAATGAATCCCAGAGTTAGTGCGGGATAAAACATATGAATCATAAACAAAATACCAAAGATAATCAGAATACTTCCGCAGGTAATGCTTCCTACCCTTCTGGTTCTCATGAAATCTCCCCCTTCTTTTCTTCCTGTTCTTCTTCATCCAATGAAGATTTTTTGCCTCGAATCAGTTTAGCTCCTATTACTATCAAAATTACTGCAATTACAACCTGGGGTACATCGTTTATCATTCTCCAATAAATCCAGTTGGGCAGTAAATTGTACACATATTGTGAAAAATTGTTCCATAATACTGTTGCGCCAATCAATATTAAAATTCCAGCCAGAATCGTATTCTGCTTTTTACTCCACTTTTTCATGGGAAGGATTTTCTCCACATGAAATACATAATCATCTTCCAATGCATAAAACTCTTCGTCTGACATTCCCTTTAAATTATGAACATTGAAAAAACTATAGCACCATAAAATCGGCAGTACAAACAATATTGGTCCAATATTCAGGCAGGATGCAATAAAAACCACTCCCCAGAATACTGCCATAATACTTAATCCCTGTTTCATAAATCCCATATACATCTCTCCTGCTCCCGGCATAAGGGAAAAACAGAATGTTAAAAATCCGCCCTTCTTCTTTGTCATCTCAATTCCTCCTTTTTCTGCTCTTTCGAGCCTTCAACTTCTATATGAAATAAATTATTTGTCACCTGATTCAAGGTCTCAGCAATAAAACTGCTGCCTTGTCTAAGCTTATCCGATAAACTTTCTTCTTTCTCCCTGCTCTCCGTCTTATTCTGTTGTGGCTGGGGCATTTCTATATTCATCCTCTGGACACTTGTCATTACGGTCAGCATAAATATGGAGGCTGTAACTGCAAGCCCGACTCTCAGACTATACATCAACAACTGCATCTGCTTAGATGCTTTTTTCACTCTTACTGCTGTCTGCACATCTAACTGCTTTGTTCTTCTGCTGATTTCATCTTTCAGATATACAGGGGGGGCAATCTGAACTTCTTCCATCCAGCTTGCAAATTTTTCGGCACAAAAGGTACATGCCCCGATATGCATCAAAAACTCTTCTTCCTGTTGAATATTTATTTTTCCTTGCTGCCAGCTATCAAATATTTCTCTTGTTATATGCTGCTGTTTTTCTAATTCTTTCATCCTCTGGGTGCCCTCCCTTCCATTTGCTTCTTTATCATGGCTTTGGCACGATACACCTGTGTCTGAACGGTCTTGATTCCTTTTCCCGTTTCTTCTGAAATTTCTCTTACTGACTTTTCCTTGTGAAAATGTTCTGTAGCTACTTCCCTATAAGGACTTTTCAGGCTTTGACAGATAGTAAAAACATATTCTTTGGATTCTTTATGTAAGTATGCCTCCTCTGGTCCTTTTCTGCTGTCTCTAACGTCATTAAAGTAAGTATCTTCCTTTGCTTCCGTACGTCTTCCAGCACTTTTCAAAAAATCAAGTCCCTTGTTGGTGGCAATTTTACAAATCCAAGCCTTTTCATAATCCCTTTGAAAAGTATTCAGGTTCTTGTAAGCGGATAAAAATGTTTCCTGGGTCAAATCTTCTGCGTCAAACTGGTTACCTGTCAACTTGAAACAAATAGAATATACCAATTTCTGATATGTATCTAAAAGGTAACCAAAGTACTCTTCATTATTAATTTTTATCCGCCTCCCTTACTTGTTTACTATCTGTTCATTTACTATAACGAGTATACTACAAAAAAGTCTTCAAAAAAACAAAAAATCTTATGAGAAAATAAAAACGTTTCATTTCTCATAAGATTTTTTTAATTAAATTATATATTATTCATTCTTGTTCATCATCTTTTTTGCAATTTCTTCCCCGGTGGGAGTGGCGGCAAGTCCTCCCTCTCCGGTTTCCTTCAAAGAACAGGGCAATGCCATTCCGATTGCCCGCATGGCATCAATCACCTCATCCGGCGGAATACGGCTTATTATCTGGGCTATTGCCATATCTGCACAGGTAATCGCATTCACCGCCCCTATTACATTGCGCTTAATACAGGGAACTTCCACCAGCCCTGCCACTGGGTCACATACCAGTCCCAGCAGACTTTTCAATGCCATTGCTGCTCCATGGGTAATCTCCTGCTCTCCACCGCCCTGAAGATATGCAAGTCCACCCGCTGCCATGGCACTGGCACTTCCAATTTCTGCCTGACAGCCTCCTGTTGCTCCTGCAATAAAAGCCCGTTCCGCTATGACCATACCAATACCAGCTGCTACAAACATTGCCTCCGTCATTTTTTCATCTGAGGTACCATAAGTTTCCTGATACGTAAGAAATACAGCCGGCATAACGCCGCAGGAACCTGCGGTAGGAGCTGCCACAATCCGCTTCATACAGGCATTGGACTCTCCCATTTTTAATGCCTTTGCCATAACTTCACCTATGAAATCCCCTGACATGTTTCTTCCGGTCTTCATGGCCTCTTCCATCCGCTTGCCGTCTCCTCCTGCAAGACCGCTGGAAGATTTTAGCTTTTCTGCATAAGAACGATCTGCCTCCTTCATGTTTTCATACATGCCTTTCATGGTACTAAATGACTCCGCTTCAGATACCAGACGTTCCGACATGTCTTCTTCCATGATAATTCTCCAAAATGATTTTTCTTTTTGGTTTGCTTTATCTACAATTTCTTTTAAAGATTTAAAGCTCATACTGCAGGTTCCTTCCTGTTATTTTCTTTCAGGCTCAAATAGGTCACCTTACGGATTCCCTCCTGTTTCTCCAGCCACTTTACCCCTTCTATGGGAACTTCCTGATCACATTCTATAATCAGAACAGCGTTCTCACCCCGTTTGTTCCGGTAAAGCTGCATGGTAGCGACATTAATGGATTTATGGGAAAGCATGGCAGTAACTGCTGCTACATGTCCGGGCTGATCTTGATTGTGCACAATCAAAGTTGGAAAATCTCCACAGAAATTTGCCGTCAATCCATCTATTTCACAGATTTTGATTCTTCCGCCACCCAGGGAGGCTGCCACAATTTCCTGCTCTCTTCCCTGAATCCCTATAAGGCGCATCATAACAGAGTTTGGATGGGCATCCCGAAGCTCAATTCCCTGAAACGAATATTCCATCCCCTGCTCCTCTGCAATCCGAAAGCTTTTGGGAATCCGCTCATCTTCTGTATGCATGCCTAAAAGCCCTGCAATTAATGCCCGGTCTGTACCATGGCCCTTTCCAGTTGCCAGAAAGGAACCATGCAGATATATCTCCGCTTTTTTTACAGGCTCATTCAGCAGCATCCTTGCAATATATCCAATCCGGACTGCACCAGCAGTATGGGAACTGGATGGTCCTACCATAACAGGTCCTACAATATCAAATACATTCATTCTATTTTTATTTTGTCAGCAGCTCCTCTGCCAATTCCTCCATCTGCGCTATATTTTCCTGCTTCATGGCCGATTTAATGGTAACTGTTTTTTCACAAATGGTAAGGGCCTTCATCCCTTCCAGAATTCCCTTCATGGTTTTTGCTGCCATTGGTCCCCAAGAACCATTTTCTACCAGTGCAATTTTACGTTTCTGATAATTTTTGCTTTTCAAGTGATGCAGAAAGTCTTCCATACATGGGAATACCCCTCCATCATAAGTTGCAGCAGCAAGAACTACCTTATCATAACGGAATGCATCCTCTACTGCTTCTGCCATATCATCTCTGGATAAATCTGTAATGGCTACTTTTGCAGCTCCTTTTGCTTCCAGAATTTCTTTCATCTTTTCTGCTGCTTTTCTGGTATTTCCGTGAATGGATGCATATGCCACCAGCACGCCGTCATCTTCTGGTTCGTAACTGCTCCATGTATTATATTTTCCAATATAGTATCCCAGATCTTCTTTTAAGATTGGACCATGCAGTGGACAAATCATAGCAATATCAAGGGTTGCAGCCTTTTTCAGCAATCCCTGCACCTGTACACCGTATTTTCCTACAATATTGAAATAGTAACGTCTTGCCTCACATGTCCAGTCTTCTTCTGCATCCAATGCACCGAATTTACCGAATCCATCTGCGGAAAACAAGATTTTTTCTGTTTTCTCATAAGAAACCATAACTTCCGGCCAATGTACCATAGGCGCCATGAAAAACTGAAGTTCATGTTTTCCAAGATTTAAGGTTTCTCCCTCTTTTACTACTACAGAACGATCTGACAAGTCCATGTCGAAGAACTGTCCAATCATTGGAAATGTCTTAGGGTTGCCTACTACTTTCATTTCCGGATATTTTTCTACCAGCTTTTTGATATTGGCAGCATGATCCGGTTCCATATGGGAAACCACCAGATAATCTGGTGTTCTTCCTGCAAGAGCCTTGTCCAAATTATCCAGCCATTCCTCTGCTTTTCTTGCATCCACCGTATCCATTACGGCAATTTTTTCATCCATAATCACATAAGAATTATAAGAAACTCCGTTTGGAATTATATATTGACTCTCAAATAAGTCTAAATCCTTATCATCTACTCCTATATACAAAATGCTGTCTGTTACTGTAATATCTTTCATATCTGTAGTTCCTCCTTGTTTTTACCATTCCCAATTATTTTTGGAAATATTCTATTGAAACGTATTTTGGCCACATGATACCTACGGATTGCTTTGACCCTTGTATCCTGTGGAATAATAAAGGGGATTTGCCTTTCAGCAATCCCCTTCATAATTCTATTTTACTTGTTGGAAAGATATTCGTCAATACCTTTTGCCGCTGCTTTTCCTGCTCCCATAGCAAGGATTACAGTTGCCGCCCCAGTTACGGCATCTCCGCCCGCGAAAACACCCGGCTTAGAGGTAGCACCATTCTCTTCCTCTGCTACAATACATTTTCTTCTATTCACTTCAAGTCCTTTTGTAGTAGAAGAAATCAATGGATTTGGTGATGTTCCAAGAGACATAATTACCGTATCAAGCTCTAATTCAAATTCAGAACCCTCTATTTCTATTGGACTTCTTCTTCCGGATTCATCCGGTTCACCTAGTTCCATACGGATACATCTCATTCCTTTTACCCATCCGTTGTCATCCACCAGAACTTCTGTTGGATTTGTCAGCAAATTAAAGATAATTCCTTCTTCTTTTGCGTGATGTACTTCTTCCACACGGGCCGGAAGCTCAGACTCGCTTCTTCTATATACAATATGTACTTCTGCTCCAAGTCTTAAGGCTGTTCTTGCTGCATCCATTGCTACGTTACCGCCGCCTACAACTGCAACTTTCTTTCCTCTCATAATTGGAGTATCGTACTCTTCTTTAAATGCCTTCATCAGGTTGTTTCTGGTAAGGAACTCATTGGCAGAAAAAACGCCATTTGCCTGTTCTCCCGGAATTCCCATAAATCTTGGAAGTCCTGCGCCAGAACCTACAAATACTGCTTCAAATCCTTCTTCTTCCATTAATTCATCAATGGTAGTCGCTTTTCCGATTACTACATTGGTTTCAATTTTAACACCCAGCACTTTTACATTTTCAATTTCTTCTGCTACCACCTTGCTCTTTGGAAGACGGAATTCCGGAATACCATAGATTAATACGCCGCCTGCTTCGTGAAGTGCTTCAAAAATAGTAACCTCGTATCCCATTTTCGCCAAATCCCCAGCACAGGTAAGACCTGCTGGGCCGGAGCCGATAACAGCAACTTTTTTTCCTTTTTTCTCTTTTGCCAGCTGAGGCTTAATTCCATTTTCTCTTGCCCAGTCTGCAACAAAACGTTCCATCTTACCAATAGAAACAGGTTCTCCCTTGATTCCCCGGATACACTTTCCTTCACACTGGCTTTCCTGAGGGCAGACACGTCCGCACACTGCCGGAAGGGCACTTGACTTATTGATAACATGATATGCTTCTTCAAAGTTTCCTTCTTTTACCTGTGAAATGAATCCCGGAATATCAATGGCTACGGGACATCCTTCGATGCACTTTGCATTTTTACAATTGATACATCTTGCCGCTTCTTCTACTGCTTCTTCTTCATTATATCCCAAACATACTTCTTCAAAGTTTTTGGCACGAACCTGTGGTTCCTGTTCTCTCACAGGTACTTTCTTTAATATATCCATTATTCGTCACCTCCGCAATGTCCACAACCGCCATGGTGGGTATCACCCTCCTGGAGTTTTAACATGGCTCTGCCTTCTTCCGTCTTGTACATCAGCTGACGTCTCATCGCCTCTTCAAAATCTACCAGATGACCATCAAATTCCGGTCCGTCTACACAGGCAAACTTCACTTCATCTCCAACTGTTATACGGCATGCACCACACATTCCAGTTCCATCTACCATAATTGGATTCATGGAAACAACGGTTGGAATCTCTAATTTCTTTGTCAGCAGACAGACGAATTTCATCATAATCATCGGTCCAATGGCAATACATAAATCATATTTATTTCCTGCATTTACCAGCTCTTCTAATTGATTGGTTCCCATACCATGAAAACCATAAGAACCATCATCGGTAGTTACATACAGATTTCCTGCTGCTTTTTCCATTTCATCAACCATGAGAAGCAGGTCTTTTGTCTTAGAACCCATAATAACGTCGCAATCTACGCCGTTTTCATGAAGCCATTTCACCTGTGGATACACTGGAGCCGTACCTACACCACCGGCAATAAATACAATATTCTTTTTCTTTAACTCTTCGATTGGTTCTTCTGTTAATTCGGAGGCACATCCCAAAGGTCCTACAAAATCCTGGAATGCATCGCCTTCTTCAAGACTTACCATTCTTTCAGTAGATGCTCCTACGATCTGGAATACAATACTAATGGTTCCAGCCTCTCTGTCATAATCACAGATTGTAAGGGGAATACGCTCTCCCTCTTCATCCATCTTTACAATTACAAACTGTCCAGGCAGACAAGACTTGGCCACACGCGGTGCTTTTACATCCATAAGGTATATCTTATCAGCCAGTTTTTTCTTTTTTACGATTGGGTACATAATAAAACCTCCGCCTACAATGATTGTCAATTTATTCAACGGTTTCATTCTAATATACTTTCCTCGAAAATTCAATTACTTTGTTGAAAATACTGCCATTTATACCTTATAATCTGTCATATTTGATTTATTGTCTATTTTCCCATTTTTTACGTTCTACAAAACGTCCCATAAAAAATGCAATTACACCTACACCGATTCCGGTCTGTATACAAAAAACAAGACTTTCCACTTCCCCCGGTAATTCACCATCCAGTAAAGTCTCCAATACAGGTGTAAACCATGGTTCATATCCCTCGGCAATATGCTCAATCTTCTGGCTTCCCGCATCATCAGATCCACCGAATTCCGCTCCTTTTAATGCAAATAAAGGTACAACAATCATTAAAAATACAACTACCAATATTCCTGCAATTAACTTTTTATCCCTGCTTACCATTCCTGTTATACCTCCTTCAAATATCCTGTATGTTTTAATTCTTTCTGTGCATAATTTTCCAGTGTAATTATAATTGCTACGGTCAGCAATCCTTCCATAATTGCCAGAGGAATCTGGGTCGGTGCAAATACTCCTAGAAATTCCAGTACGGATGCACCTATGCCCCCTTCTGCGGAAGGGTATGCCAGCGCAAGCTGTATGCTGGTTACGCAGTATGTAAACAAATCACCCAGAGCTGCTGCTAAAAATACACCCACCCTGCGGTTTACCTTCATTTTTTTACACAGTGCATAGATTCCAAAAGATACGAAAGGACCTGCAACTGCCATAGAAAAGGTATTGGCTCCCAGAGTGGTCAGTCCCCCATGTGCAAGTAAGACTGCCTGAAAAATCAATACGATAATTCCAAGAATACTAACAGCACTTGGCCCGAACAAGATTGCCCCAAGACCGGTTCCTGTCATATGGGAACAGCTTCCTGTCACAGATGGAATCTTCAGTGAAGAAATTACAAAGACAAAGGCTCCCGCCATTGCCAAAAGTACCATATTCTTCCGGTTTTCTTTTAAATGTTTTTGAATGGAAAAAAATCCACTTACCAAAAATGGTATACAGATTGCTCCCCATCCAATGCAAAACGACAGCGGCAGAAATCCCTCCATAACATGCATGGCATTTACCTGGGGTACTACTGCAAACGCTGCAGCAACAGCAATGCTTAAAATAATTAGTTTCTTTTGATGTTTCGTCATAATGTTCTCCTTCCTGTCCTTAAATAGACAAAAATACCGCATTTCCTGCATCCCACGCAGCAAACCGGCATTTCAAATAAACCCATTTCCACATATTCTTCACATCAAAAAGATATGTTTACGGAAATCGGTTATCTGCAGCCAGTTATCTCTCGTAACTTTGTGCATTTCTTTACAAAAAGGCAGGTCTTCTGACTTAAGCTTCTTCATTTTATCTCACCTTCCCGGTTTCCCAGTGGTTTCTGTTATACAGACTGAAATAAAACTCCACTCATACAGCGGCGGGACCGTATGGGATTCTCACCCATTTCCCTATTATCCTGTGGAGAACACAGGCACCTTTTGTAATTATTTTTTTCTTTATGGGTATTACCCACTTTTCCAATTCTACTGGAATCAGACTTCTCTGTCAATCATTATTTAATCCACTTAAAAATCAAAATATTCACTGCCTATCATCAAGTCTTCTTTTAATTCCTGTGCAAATTCCCTTGCTATTTTCTTTTTTTCTTCCCAATAGCTCCTTGCCTTAGGGGTCACCATAGGATTAGGCTCTGATTTATTTGAGTTTTCCATAATATGATAATAGGCATTTCCATAACTGTTGACATGGGCATTTCCAAGAGTCATACAATCCCATACAATCCCCATTGCTCCTTCTTCATCCAGAGCATCTGCTTCCAAAAGAAGTATCAGTTCCTTTGAAGTGTTGGAATCTTTCAGAAGCTCCTTTTGTGAATGGTCCTGTATCATATCAGCTACTTTTTCCACCAGCTCCGGAGACATTTCCTGTGTTTTGGCATACTCTTTAAATGCATTGCAGCTCCGCTCTGCATGAGTCTCATTCTCCTTATCCGTGTATCCGATATCATGAAAAATAGCCGCTGTGTATACTGCTTCTTTATCCACCTCTTTTTCATCTTCTGTCAAACGAAAGCACCAGTGCAGCACCCGTATGGTATGGTGGAAACGGGAACGAAATGGATGAAGAGGATTCGGGGAATTAATCCCATTGTTTTTAATCAGATACTCTCTCACATACATCAGATAAGCCCTATATCTTTCATTTATCATTTAACTTCTCCTACTTAGCTTCATTAATAAGTTCCATAGACGCTTTTCCCGTCATATGATCAATATCCATTTGAATAACAGCCATCCGTTTCATGGCTTTTTGAATTTCCATATTCCCCTTTGTTTCATATCCCGGTGAATATTTCTGATTAAACATCTGCATAATTCTTGTCTTTTCTGCTTCTTCCTCCACCAGCTGTACCCGTCCAAATGCCACCACGCTGCTATAACGTGTGGTGAACTTTTCCGGTACTGGAATATCTGTATCTACCACACAGAAAGATACTTTATCATTTTCACGGATTGCATCCATTTTATGTCCATCCATGGCACTGTGAAAATAAAATTTTCCTTCTAAAAAAATATAATTCATAGGAACGGTATATGGATATCCACCTTCTTCCTGTACTGCCAGTATTCCGGTTTTTCCCTCCTGCAAAATTACTTCCACGTCTTTTTCTTCCATTAATTGCTTAAACCTTCTCATACTGCGAAACATATTTATCACTCCTTTTCTTTTAATACATATTTTAGTTCTTCGGGTATCTTTGGATAGCTTCCTTTTTCTACAAGTCCATGTTCTTCTAAAGCTTCATATATAATAAACATTGCAGGCTTTTTTAAATGTGCCTGATTT
The DNA here is from genome assembly GCA_964620885.1 of uncultured Eubacterium sp. Lineage (GTDB taxonomy): Bacteria > Bacillota > Clostridia > Lachnospirales > Lachnospiraceae > Petralouisia. The sequence goes on along the minus strand of CAZUKR010000029.1, from coordinate 5,263 downwards.
AATACTTCTTCATTCTGGAATATCTCAAGGGGAGTCCCGTCTGCTATAATATTTCCCTTACAGAATACTATAATCCGCTCTGCCCATCGATATGCAAAATCTACATCATGAGTAGAAATCAACAGTGTCTTTCCTTCTGCTGATAATTTTCCCAACACTTCTTCCAGCATATCTGCACTCACCGGATCCAATGCAGCCGTTGGTTCATCAAACAATACCACTTCTGATTTCATTGCTATAATGTCTGCAATGCTGACTCTCTTTTTCTCCCCTCCACTCAGATAATGCGGCGGCCTGTTCCGGTATTCTGTAAGATTCATGTATTCCAATGCCTCTTCCACCCGCTGTCTTACTTCTTCTTTGGGCAGTTTCAGATTCATGGGACCAAAAGATACTTCTCCCTGTACATCCGAGGCTATCATCTGACTGTCTGCATCCTGAAAGACAAAACCCACATGTTTCCTCAGTTCATTCTGGTTCTTCTTTCCGATTACAATTCCCCTGTATAATATCTCTCCCTCATCCGGCCAAAGGACACCATTTACATTCAAAAAAAAGGTGGATTTTCCAGCTCCATTGGAACCCATAACTGCAATTTTTTCCCCTTCATTGACTGTGACATTAATCTGCTTAAGCACAGGCTCTCCCCTTTGATACTCATAGGACAGGTTCCTTACCTGTATTATTTCTTCTGTCATTTTCTCTGTTCCCTGCTTTCCTAACCATTTGTTTTGCCTATATACCATATGAGAAGCAGCGACAGCAAATACGCTGCCATTCCTGCAATCTGTACTGACGTCACTTTCTTTTCGTCTTCCAAAAACATAATTTCACCATCATAGCATCTGGAAATCATAGCATCGTAATAAGTATCTGCCTTCTTTAAAGATAATACAAAAAGATTTCCTGCTATTTTTCCAAAGGATTTACAGGATGTTCTGAAATCTACATAGCCCAATCTTGAAACAGCTGACCGTTTCATTCTGCCCTGTACATCGGTTAAAATAAATATAAACCGGTATATCATATTCATCAGTTCTGTAATCACTTTGGGCACATGAGCTTTTCGCAATACACTGATAAGCTCACTGACAGGGGTGGATAATGCCATCATATACATGGCGCTGACTGCCCCCATTGCCTTTAAGAAAAGTTCTGCTGCTTTTATGATATCTGCCCTGGTAAAGTACAGATAAAACCAATGAAGAGAAATTCTGTAGTCTCCCACTGGTTTTAATGAAATTCCAAACGCAATGGTAATACACCCCAATATAAGGAATGTAATTGGTATCTTTAATAATTCCAGATACTGCATAAACGGAACTCTATTTCCAATCACATTTATCATTCCAACTGTAACAATCACTGTCAGCGATACCCATATGTCATTCAGCAAAATACATAGTATCAATATGAGCAGTGCTGACAAAACTTTATAGCTGCCGCTCCAGTCTTTCATTCCCGATTGATATGCATAAAAATCCATGGCTTGTACCCCATGGGAATGATGTCTGTGCTTACGTCCTCTCACTTTCTTCCTCTTTTCCTGTAAATTTTATTTATCATATCACAACTTTTATCAAAATACAAAAAAGAGTCATTGGCTTAATCTCCCAACAACTCCTTTCTTCTCCAAGTATATTTCAATCCGAAACTTTTCCTTTTAGCAGGGCAATTTCCTTCGCATATCCATCCAATTCATTTGGTGTCTCCAGAAAAAACGGAAGTTTCCGTAACAGGGGATGATTGATAATATTTACAATGGCTTCCAGCCCTATGCTTCCTTCTCCGATTTTTTCATGGCGATCCTTGTGGCTGTCCAAACTATTTTTACTGTCGTTTAAATGTATGGCTTTTAACCTGTTTAATCCGACAATCTCATCAAATTCATGCAATACCTGCTCCAGATGATTTACAATATCATACCCTCCGTCAAATACATGACAGGTATCCATGCAGACTCCCAGCCGGCTGGGATCTTCTACCTTATCTATAATGGCCCGCAGCTCTTCAAAATTTCTGCCTATTTCTGTTCCTTTTCCAGCCATAGTTTCTAATAGAATGGTAGACTTATAACCCTGCTCATTGATTCGGTTCAGCATCTCTGCAATATAAGCAATGCCGGTTTCTACTCCCTGTTGTACATGGCTTCCCGGATGGAAATTATACATTCCCTGAGGCAGATATTCCAGCCTGCTCAAATCATCACACATGGTCTCATACACAAACTCCCGCAGACTTTCATCCTTTGCACAAGCATTCATTGTATAAGGGGCGTGTGCAAGAATGTCTGCAATTCCATGTTCTTGTGCAAATGCAACATACGCTTCTATATCTGGAATATTCAAAGCCTTTGCCCTTCCTCCTCTGGGATTCCTTGTAAAAAACTGAAAGGTATTTGCTCCTATTTTAACTGCTTCTTTTCCCATGGCAAGATAGCCTTTGGATGAAGACAGGTGACAACCAATTCTTAACATACTGTATCTCCTTCAACTAAGTTTTTATTCTTCACTTTCGGTACTATATTTTACAATCGCTTCCTCTACCTGATGCTCATATATCTTAGTAACCAAAATATGTAATTTATTGGCATTCACTTCAATCCTGCTGCCATCGCTTGGAACAGACCCATAAGTTGCAAATACAAATCCACTAAAGGTATCGTACTCTTCTATTGGAAGTTCTGCTTTTAGTGTCCGGGCAACTTCATCAAGAGGCAGATTTCCATATATCTTAAAGGTCTGCTCATCCATCTGTTCAATTCCTTCTTTTTTCTCTTCCCCATCGGTTTCGTCTTCCAAATCTCCTACCAGCTGCTCTAATAAGTCATTGATGGTAACAATCCCTTCCATACCGCCGTATTCATCTAGTACAACAGCAAAATGGTTTCTAGATTCCTGCATCTGTCGAAACAATACATCTGCCCGAATTCCTTCCGGTACAAAAAACGGCTCCTGCACTGCATGCTCCATAATATTTTCTCTATTCTTATCAGCCAGTCGGAAATAATCTTTTACATTTAATATACCTACAACATCATCTACAGTGTCTCCACATACAGGGTATCTGGTATGTCTGCTTTCATGAATAATTTCATCCCATTCTTCCATACTTTCATCTATCCATAAAATAGAAATATCCTTACGGTGGGTGGCAAATTCTCCTACTGCCAGATCATCAAATTCAAATACATTCTGAATAAATTCCTTTTCCTGAAAATCAATCACACCCTTACGGCTTCCTGCATCTATCAGCATACGAATCTCCTCTTCGCTGACCTCATCTTCATCTGCTTCCGGATCCACACCGCAAAGTCTCAGCATCCCATTGGTTGACGCCGTCAATATCCATACAACGGGGGCAAATATTTTCGCAATAAACGAAATCATAGCTGACATGCCAAGAGCCAGCTGTTCTGTCTTCTTCATGGCAATCCGCTTTGGTACCAGTTCTCCAAAAATCAGTGTAAAATAAGATAGAATAATGGTAATTACCACAACGGAAACAGTAGCCAATGTTCTTTCTGACATTGGGACCCCTAAACCAAGAAGCCATTTTGTGAGACCACCTGAGAAGTTATCTGCTGCAAAAGCACTGCCCAGAAAACCGGATAAGGTAATTGCTACCTGTATGGTTGCCAAAAACTTTGCCGGCTGGCTGACGAGATGGGTCAGCCGTACCGCTCTCTTGTCTCCCTGGGCTGTCAACTGCTCTAATCTCATATCATTGATGGATATCACCGCAATTTCTGCACATGCAAATATGGCATTTAAGCCAATTAATATAACCTGTAATAATATCTGTCCTAACATTTTATCCTCCAAATTAAATTCTCTTCTATTGTTTCTTAACTCATATGACTACTTCTTATTGTCACCTTAGAAGTTTTTGGAAGCGCAAAAAAGCATGCCCATAGTCCTTATATAAAGAATATGAGTATGCTCTCTGCTGATAAAATATAGCTGTATTTAAGGCTGTTTTTAAATGATTACTATCACTGTCGCTGTCGTCCATTTTTTTAACTATACTGCTCCTTTATCAAAAAATTATAGTGTCCACATTATATAGTATGCTTCTGCCTTTGTCAATATTTATTGTACCTTATTTAAAACCGCACCATTTGCTCCAGAAGTAACCATTCCTGCATAACGTGCCAGATATCCTGTTGTTACCTTCGGCTCTCTTGGCTGCCAGTTTTCTTTTCTTGCTGCCAGTTCTTCGTCAGACACGGCCAGCTCCAGCTTCATTTCTGGAATGTTGATTCGAATGATATCTCCTTCTTCTACCAGTGCAATGGTACCTCCCACAGCAGCTTCCGGTGAAACATGACCGATGGATGCCCCTCGGCTTGCACCTGAAAAACGTCCGTCTGTAATCAATGCTACTTTAGAACCCAGCCCCATACCGGCAATGGCAGATGTAGGATTCAACATTTCACGCATTCCAGGTCCTCCCTTTGGACCTTCATACCGGATGACAACCACGTCGCCAGATACAATTTTTCCTTTTTTTATTGCATCAATAGCATCCTCTTCACAATCAAATACTCTTGCCGGTCCTTCATGGACCATCATCTCTGGTGCAACTGCAGAACGTTTTACTACACTTCCATCCGGTGCAAGGTTTCCTTTCAGTACCGCAAGGCCCCCTGTTTCACTGTATGGATTATTCATTGGGCGAATCACATCTGTATCTTTATTTACTGCACCCTTGATATTCTCTCCCATGGTTTTTCCGGTTACTGTCATACAATCCAGATGAAGCAGTCCTTTTTCTGCCAGCTGATTCATAACAGCATACACACCGCCTGCTTCATTTAAGTCTTCCATGTAGGTAGGACCTGCCGGAGCAAGGTGGCAAAGATTTGGTGTTTTTTCACTAATTTCATTGGCAAATCCAATATCAAAATCAAAGTTGATTTCATGAGCAATTGCCGGAAGATGCAGCATACTGTTGGTAGAACATCCCAGTGCCATATCCACAGTCAGCGCATTTAATACAGCTTCTTTTGTCATAATGTCTCTTGGACAGATATTTTTCTGATACATATCCATAACTGCCATTCCTGCATGTTTTGCAAGACGGATACGGTCAGAATAAACCGCTGGAATGGTTCCATTTCCACCAAGTCCCATACCCAGTGCTTCTGTCAGGCAATTCATGGAGTTGGCAGTATACATCCCAGAACAGGAACCACAGGTCGGACATGCTTTTTCTTCGTATTCCTGCACGTCTTCTTCTGTCATTGTTCCTGCTGCATAAG
>CAZUKR010000028.1:0-24647 GCA_964620885.1 uncultured Eubacterium sp. | reverse complement strand
ATTTCGAATGTTTTTAGGAGTGCATGAGCACAAAGTGCGAAGCAATCCGTAGGTATCATGTGGCAAATCTGATTAAAAAAGTAAAAATAGGAAAGTGGCTTGTCCACTCTCCTATTTTTTTGTGTAATAAATTTGTTTATTTATCTGGTTGTTCCTTTGTTATTCGTTCCGTTGGTACCTGTTCCATTGTTATCTGTTCCATTTGTTACATCATTGGTGTTATTATTATTATCTGTTGCATTATTAACACCGTTTCCGATATCGTCTCCGATATCTTCTACACCATCCACAATGTCTTCTCCGATATCTTCTACTACACCATCATCATCATTTTTGTCCGTAGTATTCTTACCATCGTTTGTGTTAGTCTTACCATCGTTTGTAGTAGTTTTACCATCGTCTGTAGTAGTTTTACCATTATCTGTGGTAGTACCGTCATTGACTGTATTATTACCGCAGGCAGTTACACTGGATAATACTAATACCAGCATGGATAATACCAGGATTTTCTTTAACTGTTTCATAATAAAATCTCCTTCTTAGTTTATAATTTTGTCCCTATTAATATGAACTTTTTCATCTGAATTTATACATTTTTTAAATTATTCAATGTTATTTTTTCATTTTAGGCTGAAATAGAATACTGGCCAGATATCCAAAAATCAGAGCAGCAGAAATTCCTACTGCACTGGACGTAAAGCCTCCCATAAATATTCCAATAAACCCATCAGAATCTACTGCTTTTTGTACTCCCTTCCAGAGTACATTACCGAATCCCAGAAGAGGTACACTCGCTCCTGCTCCCGCAAATTCCTGAAAGGGTTCATAGATTTGTACTGCTCCCAGTACTGCTCCCAAACATACCAGCAATACCATAATCCTGCCTGGCAGCAGCTTCGTTTTTTCCATTAAAATCTGAACCAGGGCACAGATTAATCCGCCTACCCAAAATGCATTTATATAATCCATTTTATTTCCTCCTATCCTGCATACTCCAGGATTACTCCATGAGCAATCCCCGGTACACTCTGTCCCTCATTAAAACTTACGGTGGACAGCAGTGCTCCTGTGGGTACAAACAAAACACGTTTATAAGTTCCTTTTTCCAGTTTTGGCAAAACAAGTGCGCTTAATGTTACTGCAGAACAGCCGCAGCCGCTTCCTCCTGCATTGGTATTCTGTTTCTCACTGTCAAAAATTTCAATACCACAATCCATATGAACCGTTGAAATGTCAAACCCCTTTTTTTTCAATAAATCAATTAAAATTTCCTGTCCCACGGTCCCAAGATCACCTGTAATAATTTTATCATAATCTTCCGGTTTTCTTTTAAAATCCATAAAATTCTGATAAATCGTATCACAGGCTGCCGGGGCCATAGCTGCTCCCATATTCATGGAATCCTTTACACCGAAATCTACTATTTTTCCGGTGGTAATCCCAGTAATCCGCACATGACTGCGTTTGGTTCCAAGTACAAAGGCTCCACTTCCTGTAACCGTCCAGGAAGCTGATAAGGGTCTTTGATTGGCATACTCCAAGGGAAATCGAAACTGTTTCTCCGCACTGGCAAAATGACTAGAGGTAACCGCCAGTACATTTTCTCCATATCCTGCTGCCACTGCCATAGCTGCCAGCGACAGAGATTCTCCTGCGGTAGAACAGGCTCCGTATAACCCGAATAGCGGAATACTCAATTCCATTATTCCAAATGTAGTTGCAATATTCTGCCCCAGCAGATCTCCTGCAAAAATATAGCGGATATCTTCTTTTTTTAATTCTGCTTTTCCCAGAGCCAGCGTTACTGCTTCCTTCTGTAATGTACTTTCTGCTTCCTCCCAGGTATCTTCTCCAAACTTATCATCTTCTCCTATCACATCAAACAGTTTCCCCAAAGGACCTTCTCCTTCTTTGGAGCCTGCAATGCTTGCACTGCTTTGTATATAAGGCGCTTTGTCGAACTGGATGCTTTGTGTCCCAATTATCTGCGACATAATATTTCCTCCTACTTTCCATATTCTCCCTATAGTTTATCCAATTTTTCGTTTTTTTAACCAAAAAAGTGGTTGCCGGGAAATTTATTTTCTTTTATGTATATGGGGTTATCGGGAAATTCAATTTTCTTTTTATTCATATAGTAGATATGGGAATCACATAAAATGTGATTCCCATATCTACTATCGTGAGGAGTCATTGGCTTCATTTCCCAACACCCCCATCGTAAGGAGTCATTGGCTTTATTTCCCCATACACTCCGTTACTTTTTTATTTAATTTACGGCCGCTACCGGTGGTCTCTTGGCATCCATCACTGCTGCTGCATCAAACAAATCTGAAAGATTATCTGCATTTCCTACTGCACTTTGATAAATCCGGTATCCATCCAGATTCCTTCTGGTCTGACGCACATAGTTATCTCTTATCTGCACCCCATACTGACGGGAATCCACATTACAGAAGAAATTATATCCTTCTCCTTTTAAATATTGGAATTTGGCATCACTCTGATTATAGTCCTGCCAGTCTCCCAAATCTTCCCCGTGGGCAAAAATAATGGCATCTGTGTCTCCTACAAGGGGCTCTACATTTTCTTTCCAGCGCCTGGTATCTTCCTGCAGCTGTTCCAGAGAAATAGATGCAACTTTCAGATGGCCCCAGGTATGGCTTGCAAAAGACCAGCCATCTTCCTTCATAGCATCTGCTACTTCCTTTGCTTTTGCCCGCTCTTCCTCCAAGTTAAACTTGGGATGTTCTTCCAGCCACTTCTTCTTATCCTGATTAATATCTGCGGGAACAGTTTCATAACTAATATCAGTACGATACCCTAAAATTCCGTTATAGCCTGTTAATGCAATAATTCCTTTTGCCCCCCGATATGAGGCATCTGGATGCTCTTCTACAAATTTGTCCAAAAGAGGAACTACATCATAATCGCCTACTACTGTGGCTCCATCTGCCTGTATGTATTCACATTTTGGCTTGCCATTCTCATCCAAAACCATTTTAGAGGCAAATCCATAATTATCGTAAGAATGATAATAAGACAAATCATCCAAAGACAATACATATGCCTTTTTTCCCGGCGGAAGCAGAATTGTTCCTTCGGAAAAATGTGCTGCCCCATTTTCATCTGGGGTCATTTTGGCAATGTCATGAAGATTTACCAATACATAACCCTTATCATACATGGTCTGGGTTATCTTATTAAACTCATCTACGGTAGTCATCCATTGATTATTTCCTCTTGCCTGACGGTCTCCTTCCTGATTTGCAAAAGCCCTGTCAGGATCCACCACCAGTGAATGATAGAATACATGAGTAATCTCTTCTATATTTACAGGAACACATACCGCTTTTTCTGCTTCATATCCTGATATAGCTTCCGTCAGTTCCTGATATGTCTCATAGCTGTCATAAGACTGTATCATGTCTATGGCTCTATCATAGTCATATCCGGCGGCCAGCCTGTCTGCTTCTTCCACCAGACGTATTCTCTCATTCTCTTCTGTTTCCTCTAGCTTATCTGTTCCAGTTGAAACCTCTATCGCATCTTCCGGGGAGTTTTTCCCTTCCTTCGTAACTATTCTTATCAATAGTCCGATTACGATCAACATAGTAATGGAAAGCATTCCAATGATTATCTTAATTTGATATTGCCTGCTCCTTTTCTTCCTATGAGTATGTTTCTTTTTGTCCAACTTCTCGTCCTCCTGTCTGACAGCCTCGTCCCCTGCTGCTTTCTTCTAAATAGTATATTCATCTCTCTTATAATATTATGAATAAACAGGAAAATCAATCAGCGTTTCCCAAATACTTTATTAATATTTTTTTAATTCAGGTTAAATCTTCCATTTTTTTACAATTCATTGTCCGGTACAACTTTCGCATTACATAAAAATAGGCTGGAATCAAAAACAAGTCAGCACATACCCATGCAGTAGGATTCGCAAAACAAGCTGCGCCGTAACCAAAAATGGGAACAAATCCCATTGCAACAACACTTCTTGCCACCATTTCCGACACGCCTGCTAAAACCGCAAGGCGGCTGAATCCTAATCCCTGAATGGTAAACCGTACAATATTTACTAATGCAAGTGGAAAGTAAAATACACTGTTGGCGGTAAGGAATCTTCCTACATCTCTTAATATCTCCTTCTCCCCGGCATCCAAAAATAACATAGAAACCGTGGTACCAAACAACACCAGCACAATACATGCAATTATGGAATAAACTAACCCCAAGAAACAGCAGGACTTCATTCCCTTCGTAATACGATCCAATTTTCCTGCTCCTACATTCTGACCGGCATAGGTGGCCATAGTGGAGCCCATAGCATCAAATGGACAGCAGAAAAACATACTGACTTTACTCCCTGCTGTAACTGCTGCCACTGACATGGAACCAAGTGTATTTACAGAGGTCTGCAGGATAACACTTCCGATTGCAGTAATGGAATACTGTAATCCCATGGGAATTCCCATATTACAAAGTATTCCCACATAATGACTGTCTAATTTCCACTCATCCTTTTGAATTTTTAAAATCTCAAATCTTTTTCTTATATAAATAAGACAGCAAACACCTGAAACACCCTGGGAAATCACAGTAGCCCATGCTGCTCCTGCCACTCCCATATCAAAGATAAGAATCATGACCAAATCCAGAATAATATTTAATATAGAAGAAATCAATAAAAATATCAGTGGACTCTTACTATCCCCCAGAGAACGTATGATACCAGAAAGCAGATTATATAGATAGATAACAGGAATCCCCAGAAATATAACAAATATATAGTCATAAGCCCCATCTATAATGTCAGCGGGTGTATTCATCCATAAGAGTATCTGGCGGCAAAGCGCACAGACCGTTATTGTCATCACTGCTGAAAATGCGATGGAAAGCCAGACACTATTTGCAACAAACTTTCTAAGAGAATGATAATCCCCTGCACCGAAACGCTGTGCCACAGGAATGGCAAATCCGTTGCACACCCCCATACAAAATCCTATAATCATAAAATTAATAGAGCCTGTTGCACCCACCGATGCCAGTGCACTGACCCCCAGAATTTTTCCTACAATCATGGTATCTACCATATTATAAAACTGCTGAAACAGCATCCCGAAAAACAATGGTATGAAAAACCGTAAAATCAGCTTCATAGGTGAACCAGTTGTCATATCTTTTGCTACGCTCTTTGCCATAGTATCACTAAACCTCTCTCCGTATTTTTAAGTAATTTTCTTTTGTATCTTTTGCAACTATATGAAATGTTGATTTAAAAGTCAAGTTAAAAAACCACACCAGTAAAATTAACCTCTTCTACCAATGTGGCCTTCTTTTCGTTATTGCGGCAGTTATTCCAACCATTGCCAATTCTTCTAATTTACTTTTCCGACGCTTTTACATAGGTTTCATAAAACACCCCATAAGGGCAGGGACGTCCAAAAAAGAATCCCTGTATAAAATCCGGACTCAGATTATTGATTTTCTGCAGCTCCTCGTGTGTTTCAATCCCTTCCACGCATATGGTTAATTCTATGCTGTGAATCATTTCAATAATATGCTCCAGCAGATTGTGTTCATACCCATTCTGCAGAGCCTTTACGGTAAAAGAGCGGTCTATTTTTACAATATTAGGACTTAGATCATACAGATAATGCAGATTAGAATACCCAGTTCCAAAATCATCCAGCGCCAAAGCTATTCCACGTTCCTTTAATCCATCACAAAACTTTGTGAAATTTGGATCAGATTCCAGAAATCCACTCTCTGTAAGTTCAATAATAATATTGGATGGGTTTAGTCTATATTTCTCTATCCCCAATATAATTTCTTTCAAAACATTACTCTTCATTACTTGAACATAAGATAAATTCACACTGACCCGGAAATCCGGTATGTACTTACAAATCTCACTACATCTTGAAAATGCCTGATGCAGCACCCATTTCCCTACAGGAATAATAAGACCTGTCTCCTCCAGAATGGGGATAAACTCTACTGGGGAAACAGAACCTATTTCTTCCGTCTGGAAGCGCAGCAATGTCTCTGCACTTACCAGCTCTCCGCTTCCTGCATCCACAATGGGCTGAAAGTGCACCTCAAATCCATAAAAACCATCGTAAATAGAATGACGCATAATCCGGATAAGCTCTTTTCTTCTTAAAAAATCCTTATAATCTTTCCTCGAGAAAACGTATCCTCTGTTCTTTCCATTACGTTTTGCTTCACTGAGCGAAAACTCTGACAACTTTATAATATTAGAAAAAGAATAATCTTCTATCTTATTAAAATTTAATATCCCGGCCGAAACCGTATATACCACTTCATAATGGTTTTCTTCAATGAATTCATCTATCTTCTGACGGATTTTTTTATAAAGACGATAAGCCTTTCGGGTACTTCCTCCCATAAAATCCACTACAACAAATTCATCCGCAACCATACGGTAGAGATCCTGTCCCGGAAGAATAGAAGCCTCTATACATTCTGCTGTCTTCCGTAGAATCATGTCCCCATATTCAATTCCCTTATTTTCATTAATATCCTTAAAATTATCGATTCCAATACGCAGCATAAATCCTTCCGATATTCTATCCTGCATGTTCCGCATGTAAGTCTTGAGGCTGGACTGGCCTAAAAGTCCACTGACGTTATCTGCCTTCTGCTTGGCTCCGATTTCATTAATACACCCCACCATATATTCCGGTGCGCCTGCTTCATCCTTCAACACTCGTCCCCTGCAATCAATCCAGATAGGTTCGTCCTCCGGTCCCATCCAACGATATTGAAGATTATGAAAATCTTTTGTTCCATTCAGCATCAACTCCAGATCATCCATTAAAAGTTTTTTGTCTTCCGGATGAACAACTTTCATAAGGTTTTCCGTCACATTATGAAACTGGTTTTGCGGCATTCGGAATCGTTCTAATGCCCCCGGGGAAATATAGTAAAAGTCCTCTTTTAAATTGTATATATAGAGATAATCATCCATACAGGGATTCAGTACCTCTATAAGCCAGCAGAACTGTTTCATCATACCTTCATGGCAATTCCCTTCCATTCCCGTTCCCTCCTTCTTCCAACCCTGTTACCTTCTATTATATTTAATGACTTCATGCTCTGTCAATATGATTTTTACTTCTATATGATTCCCCAGACCTTTAATCCCCAGTAAATCAGCCCTAGTACCCAACTTGTAAAGATTCCGTATAGAATAACAGGTCCTGCAATGGTAAAAATTTTACATCCAATCCCAAACACCTGTCCTTCCTTCTGAAATTCAATTGCAGGTGCCGCCACTGAATTGGCAAATCCCGTAATTGGAACCAATGCTCCTGCTCCACCCCAGTTAGCAATCGAAGGGTATATATTACAACCTGTTAAAAGTATACTTATAAAAATCAGCAGCATACTGCACCAGCTCCCTGCTGTTTCCTTATCCAATCCAAAATTATTAACGGCAATATTTAAAATAAACTGACCGATCAGACAGATAATTCCTCCGATAATAAATGCTTTCACCATATTTAGCGGCAGGGAATGAGTAGGTGTTACCTGCTTAACATACTCGTTATATTCCTGATTTTTCTTTTCTTTTTTCGCCATGGTTTCCTGAGCCATTGTAATTCCTCGCTTTCTCAATTAAAATTTCTGCATATGATTTGCATAAAAATATAAAGAACCTAACATTTTTCCCATTGCCATAGAAAACAGCATCCAATTCAGTCCTTCCTTAATCCTCAACCTTCGGAACATAATTGGAAATGAATTGAGAATCTCCGCTAAAGCAACTGCGAGACAACCGGTAAAAACCCCCGCTGACAGACCAAAAGGAATCAGCAGAGGCATTCCCCAGGGTATTTTCCAGTGAAAGATAGAAATCAAATTCCCAAGTGTACCTCCCAGCAATATCACATTCTCATAAATCAGAATATCTGTTGCCGTTTTGCTTTTACCTATCATTCTAGGGACCACACCTATCGATATAATGAACGCAAATACACCTGCTGATACGGCGAAACCTGCCGCCAGCCCAACAAATGCCATAAATATTTCTCTAATCCACATCATTACTTGTTCCTTTTCTTCCGCAATTTTCAATAAATGTGGTATCCACCTCTTTTTCATAGGTTCGCATTTCTACCTGAATTGGAGTAGGGTCATGGGTAATTTTCTTTTTTCCCACATGATTAAAAAACACCAGTATACCAAGTGATAAGCCTAAAGAATAGCTTACCTCTAAAGCTGTGAATCCACCGGAGGGTTTTCCCATTACCTGCTCATAAAAGGTCTTAAATACCTCTCCCACTCCCACATCATTATTAAAAGTCATTATGGTAAATGCTGAACCAAAAAAAGTGAATATACACAGTACTGTAACTTTTCCATACTGTATCCACTTAGATTCCTGTACCGGCTCGTATTCTATGATAAAATCTTTTTCTCCTATGTTCTCAATATCAATATTGGGGTATTCCTTTCCAATCATTTCAATAATTTTTAAAACGGAAAATACCTCACTCTGACTTTTCTTTTTACTGCTATTGGCAGAAGTATGAAACTGATATACCTTCATGGTCTTTAACTTATTTACCAGTTCCCGGTTAGTAGATGTAATTTTTGCAATATCCTTTAATATGACAGAGGGTTCTTTTACCAGAATATTTTGTTCTATTTTTATATATAATGTATCTGAACTAGATGCCATATTCCCTCCCCTATGCCGCCATTTCTTCCGGTTCCCATATTTGTACCAGGGTTCCTTCTGTAACTGTAATTTCATTTTCTACATAATTGGTATAATAGAAAATGCCTCCTATAACGGTAAGTACTACCACTGACAGAAGGCACATCCTGTAAATTTTTGTATGGCGCATTTACTCACTTCCTTTACTTTCTTTTCATTCTTTGAAAGTAGTATGCCATAATTTTCATTCTTTATTCGTTTATATTTTTTTTCTCATAGAAAGAAGAATCTTCTTCTCCATCCGGCTTACCTGTACCTGACTGATACCCAGTTTTTCTGCCACCTGCATTTGAGTCTGTTCTTCAAAATACCTTAGTTCTATCAATTTTCGTTCCGTATCTGCAAGCTCTCCTAACAATTGCTCCAGCAGCATATGATTAATTAGTATTTCATGACTGTCCTTTTCCTGGGGCAGACGGTCTACCAGACAGGATTCTTTTCCATCCTGTGGCGTATAAGTCTTGTATATGGATTCTACTTCTCCGTTGGCTTCCAGTGCCATTACAATTTCTTCCCGCTCCATACCAGTTTCTTCTGACAGTTCTGCCAGAGTGGCATCTCTTCCCAGTTTTATCTGCAGCCTCTCTCTTGCCTGCTTTATCTTTGCCCCATTTTCCTTTAGACTTCTGCTTACCTTTATCAATCCATCGTCCCGCAAAAATCGTTTTATTTCTCCTGTTATCATGGGAACTGCATAAGTTGAAAATTTAACATCAAAGGATGTGTCAAATTTATCAATGGCTTTCATCAATCCAATACTTCCAACCTGAAATATATCCTCCGGCTCATATCCCCGGTTCGTAAATCTGCGTACGATACTCCAGACTAGTCCCATATTGTTTTGCACCATACTATCCCTTGCTGCTTTATCCCCGCTGTGGGCCAGTTCCAGCAGTTCTTTTACCTGTTCATCCTTGGTTTTTTCCTGTTCTGGCTTCCCGATCAGCAGCTCCACTCTTTCACCCCTGTCCTATAGTTTTACGCATAGTAACACAGGTTCCCTGCCCCGGCTTCGAAAGAACCTCTACCTCATCCATAAATGCCTCCATAAATGCAAATCCCATACCGGAACGTTCTAATTCCGGTTTGGTGGTAAACAATGGTTCCCTTGCCTGTTCCACATCACGTATTCCTTTTCCTATATCTGTTATGGAAATCTCCATCTGTTGTTCCTCTATACTGCACTGAATCCAGATTATGCCTTCTTTTTGCTCATAACCATGAATGATACAATTCGTCACCGCCTCACTGACTGCGGTCTTAATATCTGCAAGCTCGTCCACTGTCGGATTCAATTCTGCCACAAATGCCCCCACTGCTACTCTGGCAAATCCTTCATTTGAAGATATTGCCTGAAATTCTATCTTCATTTCATTCTTTAAATATTCCATATGGTCCTCCTTGTAATCCCTCTATTTATCAATTTCTATTATTTTCATTAATCCTGATAATTTAAAAATTCTCTGTATCTGTTCATTTAGATGAATTGCCCTTACGTAGCCTCCGGAAAAACGTACGTTTTTACATCTTCCTATAATCACTCCAATTCCGGAGCTGTCCATAAACCATGTATCGGAAAAATCAAATATCAGGCTTCGCACTGGATATTTCATAATCAGTCCGTCTGCCTCCTCCTTTAAAATCTCTGCCTGATGATGATCCAATTCCTGTGGCATTTTCAACACCAGACACCCATAATTTTTTTCATACTTATGTTCCATTGTTGTCCTTCCTTTCTTTCCTATGAGTATAAAAAGACGTCATGAACCCTCATGACGTCTTTTGTATGTTTTATGAAATTATTCTGCTGCCATCTCATCCAGATAAGACTGAGATGTTCTTGCTCTTTCTGTACCCGGATGAAGCTCTACCATCCTCTGATAATACTTTTTCGCATTCTCCATATCTTCAATCTTACGGTAAGACTGTGCCAGATAATAAATAGCATTTCCATCTTTATAATCTTCTTCAATCTCTACTACCTTTTCAAGTTCTGTTACAGCCTCTGGAAAATTCTGGGTATTGTATGCACTTTCTCCTTTTGCATATATACTCGTAATATACTGCTCGTTTACTAATCCATTAATACGTTCATAAACTTCTTTGGCACTTGCTGACAGCAAATCGGGATTCACCTCTGCCAGTGCAGTTCCAGCTCCCTCCATATTATCCTGTCCGTAGGCATCATATGCTTCAATAAATTTATCATAACTGGTGGTTACTTCCTGTGCGCCAGCTTCTTCCTGCTTCATTGTTTCTATCTCACTCTTAAGATCTTCAATATTACTTTCCAGTTTTTTAATTTCCTGAACCTTGGTGGTAAGATTATTGTTTGCCTCTACTTCTGCCTTCTTGGCATCAGAGGTGGCATTCTGTCGAATACTTGGCATAATGAGGAAAAATGCAATAGCTACCCCTATCACAATTCCAATGACAATGTTCATGATTGTCATAATTGCCGAATTATCTTTAAAATTTACCGGCTGAATAATCGTCTCATTTCCACTCTGATAGGATACCTGCTCTTCTTTTTTCCTGCGGCCTTTCTTCTTAGAAGGCTGCTCTCCATGCAGATGCGTATTAACTTCTTTGAGATAACGCAGGGTAACTGTATTGTTGGCATCAATCCTGCAGGCTGCCCGCAATTCCTTCTTGGCCTGATCAAATCTTCCTTCTTCCATATACAGCAATGCAAGAAGCTGATATCCTTTTATCAGTCTCGGATTTAAAGAAATCACCTTTTTCAGCTGAATAGCCGCTAAATCCTTACTATCCTGCTGACAATACATCAATGCCTGATTATATTTCTTAATGGTCTGGTCTATGGTATTTAACTGGGAACGATTGGATTGGACAGATGCCAGATACTGTTCTGCCATATTGTCTTCCGACTGAATACTCCGGCTAATTACCCACTCACTTAGTGCATCCACCGTTTCTCCCATTTCAAAATATACCAATCCCAGCAGATTTCTCGCCTGATTGTTGGCTTTGTAAAAACGCAGACTTTTCCGCAAACTCTCAACTGCTCCGGATAAATCCCTTACCTTTGCTTTCTCTAGTCCAGCATTATAATATGTGTTGGACAATCGAATAATTTTATTATAAGAATCCATATTTACCTTCCTCACCGTCTTATCTCTGTTCTCTTGCTTCTTTTATAATCTCCTGCATAATATCCGTCATATCGGTAAGATCTCTGTCATATATGGCATCTTCTGCCTCTTCTACTTCAAGGCTTGGCTTAAACTTCTTCAATTCTTCTTCAAAATTAATCATCTTTCATACCTCCTGTCATCTGCTCTAATTCTCCAATGAGATACAAAGACCCTGCACAAAACAACTTCTGTCCTTCTCTTTTTACTTTCACTGCTTCTGCAAAGGCTTTTCCTACATTATCTATTTCTATTATCTGTATATTCCGGTTCAATTCTGCAGCCTCTTTTTCAAATGCCGCCTTCAGTTCCTGTCCAGGAATTGCTCTGGTATTGGAAATGGTGGTTACAAAAATCTGCTCCCAATTTCCTTCTGTCAGTAATTCTCTTACGGCTTTCACATAATCCTTTTCCTGTACCATGGAAAACAGCAACAAAGACTTCTCTTCTGCAATCTGATTTACTGCCTGTAAAAAACAACGGATACCATCTGTATTATGAGCACCGTCAAAATAAATATCCTCTGCTGCTTCCTGCATTCTGCCCTTCCATTGTACCTGCTGCATCCCTTCTCTGATTGCTTCGTTGGTAATATTCTCTGTCTCTGCAAGACAATTTACCGCCATCAGAGCAATTGCCGCATTCTCAGCCTGATAAGGTGCACCAAATGGAATTTGGGCTACAGTAGTATCATAACTAGATTCATAAGAAAAATCAATCTTTTTCCCTGTGTTTAATAAAATTTTAATCTTCTCCGGAAATACCGGCAGCATCCTGCATTTTAACTGCTCTGCTCTTTCCTCAATGACCTTTGCCGCTTCATCCTTCGATGCATCATATACAACTGGGACTCCCGGCTTTATAATACCTGCCTTTTCTCCTGCTATCTTCTCTATGGTATCTCCCAAAATCTCTGTATGTTCCAGACTAATAGACGTAATTACAGTAAGCAAAGGATGTGTTATCACATTGGTAGCATCAAGCCTTCCACCTAATCCAGTCTCCAATACTGCATATTCTACGCCTTTATTTCGGAAAATCACCATTCCCACAGCAAAAATATATTCAAAAAAGGTAGGATGCGGAATGCCTTCCCCCTGCATCTGCTCAGCGATCTCATGCACTGTTTGGGCTGCCTGCATAAATTCTTCCCGGGCACATGGCTTTCCATCTGTTACAAACCGTTCTTCTATATCAACCAGATGAGGTGAAACAAACAGACCCGTATGTTTCCCGCTTTTTCCTAAAACACCGGCAATCCATGCACAGACACTGCCTTTTCCGTTACTGCCAGCCACATGTATTACCTTAAACTGTTCCTGAGGGTTCCCCAGCCGTTTTAAAAATTCTTTTGTATGTGTTAAGGGATTTTTCGTTGTAAATTTGGGTATCTCTAAAATCTCCTGCAACATTTCTTCATATGTTTTCATAATATAAAATCACCACTCTACTACATGGATAAAAGTTCTCTTACCCATTATAATATAGTGGTGTTTTTATGCAAGCATATTTTAAATTGTTTTTTCGACAGTTTGCTATGCCTCTAATGCACACATAACAATTTTTCCAAGGCTTTTTATAAATTCCAGCCTCTCTTGTTCTTCTTTCACTAACACTCTCAGTTCATCCATTTCTACCCGTACACCAGGATAAACTTTTCCTATTACTGCAACACTTCCACCTCTTGCCCGCTCAACCTGATTCTCCAGTTTTTCCAATTCAGCAGTATCATCTGCCAGCAGTGCAGTATCTCGAATTTTCACCCTTAGTAACTCTGTACGACGGGGATCTACCTTCTTCTTTTCTAGAATCCTCAGACCTTCTTCAATCCTCTGCAGATTCTCTTTCTCTACTTCTATCTTATTTCTAAGTATGGAAATACGGCGTATGACTGCTGCATCATTTCCAATTCTTACATTGGTCTTAACTTCGCCGTCACTTCCCAGAGTATGTACGGAAATACCTTCGATTGCCCATACATCCCCACCAACAATACTTGCCTTGCCTCCATCCAGAATAATATCGGCTCCACAAGAAACCTTACAGTTTAAAAATACATCTGCCTGTATGGTCCCATTTGCATGTACTCTTGCATATTCAAAAAACTTAGCGGTAATACTCCCCCTACTGGTAATAACTGCCCGAGAGGCTCCCATCACTCCGCTTCTTAATACAATGTCTTTTCCTGCTTCAATCTGTGCTCCCTCTACCACACCATCTACGGTGACAGTACCGGTTGCCTTAATATTTACTCCCGAACAAACTCCCCCATGAATAACCACATCACCCCGGAAATCTACATTACCAATGGATAAATCCACATCCCCATTTATTTCATAAACAGGAAGTATGGTGATTCTTCCATTTAGCATTTCGATTTTCCCATTCATTAAGGCGGTGTAAATTTTCCCGTCTTCGGAACGCTGAAATCCCTTACCACGTAAAGGCACCTGTTCTCTTCCTCGCTTTGCCAATATCAGTTGCCCATTTACATTCTTCCCGTCCACTCCCTGATACGCCCTGTGATAGACTGCGATTACCTGGCCTTCTTCTACTGTTTCTATCATTTTGATACACCAATAGTCTACAGTTCCATCCTCACGTATTCTAGGCTTTTTGCTGAAATCCCGGTTGAATTTGTATTCATAGTACCCATCTACACCATCCTGTGGCTTTGTTCCTTCTGCAATAAGTACTTCACAGGCATACATCTCTTTTTCTAAAGCCTCTTGAATTTTTTCCTGCATAATCCCATAAGTAACCTTCGCTTTATTCAATGCTTTTCGAATATCTTCTTCTGTATAACTGCCCTCAGTCGGAGTAGGCATAAAAAGAAATGCCTTCATATTATTATCACTTATTCTTATCTGTGGTTCTTTTAATCCTGCCATTTAGGTTTCCTCCCATCATGCCAATTGGCAAAACAAGGTTATATATTATATTTTAACAATTTTTCCTCCTTATTTCAATCTTTTTGTTGAAATTTACCAATTAATTTAAAAAACAGGATAAAACGCCTTGTACACTTCATCCTGTTTTCTCTATTTTTAATTATTTCATTTGTATCAAACGTTCTTCTACCTGTTCCATCATCTGTTCATATTTTGCAAGTTTTTCTTTCTCTTCCTGTACCTTTGCCTCTGGTGCCTTACTCAAAAACTTCTCATTGGAAAGCATCCCCTTAGAGCGCGCCACTTCTTTGGTAAGACGTGCCTTCTCCTTTTCAAGACGTTCTTTTTCCTTTTCAAAATCCACCAAATCTTCTAATGGCAGGTACACAACTGCTCCCGGAATCACTACGGATACTGCATCTTCACCAATTCCGGCTTTATCTGCCTGCACCGTAATTTCACTGGCACTCGCCAACAGGGTGTAAGCATTTTTCATGGTCTCAAAAATCTTCTGAAGATTTGCATCCTCTGTTACGATAAATACCTTTGCCTTCCTGCTTGGCGGAACCTCCATGGCTGTTCTGGTATTACGAATTCCCTTTACCAGATTTTTTACATGTTCTACAGCCTCTTCTTCCTGTGGAAAATTCCATTCTTTCTTAAATTCCGGCCACTGTGAAAGCATAATGGTTGCTTCTTCACTCTGCAGTGTACAGAAAATCTCTTCGGTAAGGAACGGCATATATGGATGGAGCAGCTTTAATGCCTGAATAAGAACTGTCTTTAATGTCCACATTGCAACTTTTGCAGACTCTGGATTTTCTTCCTTCTTAAAGGTTCTTGTTTTAGCAATTTCAATATACCAATCACAAAATTCATCCCATACAAAATCATATACTTTCTGAACTGCAATTCCCAGTTCAAATTTATCCATATTATCTGTTACATCTTTTGCAAGGGTATTTATACTGGATAAAATCCATTTATCCTCTGGTGCAAGTGCATCCAGAGATGGTGTTGAAAGCTTTTCTTCCCCTATATTCATCATAATGAAACGGGAAGCATTCCATACCTTATTGGCAAAATTACGGGAAGCCTCTACTCTCTCCCAGTAAAAACGCATGTCATTTCCCGGTGCATTTCCGGTAATCAGGGTCAACCTTAATGCATCTGCACCGTATTTTTCAATCACTTCAAGAGGATCAATTCCGTTTCCAAGAGATTTACTCATCTTACGGCCTTCCGAATCACGTATCAGTCCATGGAACAATACGGTCTTAAAAGGTGCTTCTCCCATCTGCTCATACCCGGAAAATATCATACGGATAACCCAGAAAAAGATAATATCATATCCGGTTACCAACACATCATTTGGATAAAAATAGTCCAGATCCTCTGTTTTCTCCGGCCAGCCTAATGTAGAAAATGGCCACAATGCAGATGAGAACCAGGTATCTAACGTATCGGAATCCTGTGTCATATGAGTGCATCCGCACTTTGGACACTTCTCGGGGTTCTCTCTTGCCACTACAAATTCGCCGCATTCATCACAGTAATATGCAGGAATTCTGTGTCCCCACCAGAGCTGTCTGGAAATACACCAGTCACGAATGTTATCCGTCCAGTTAAAATATGTCTTGTCCATGCGTTCCGGAAGAAGTTTGATTTCTCCGCTTTTCACTGCTTCCACTGCCGGCTTAATTAAATCATCCATCTTTACAAACCACTGCTGTTTCACCATCGGCTCTACCGTTGTTTTACACCGGTCATGAGTTCCTACATTGTGTGAATGAGGTACTACCTTCACCAGAAGTCCCTGCTCTTCCAGTTCTTTTACCATAAGCTTTCTGGCTTCATAACGATCCATACCCTGGTATTTTCCACCATCCTTATTAACCGTAGCATCGTCGTTTAATACAGTAATCTCCGGCAGATTATGACGTTTCCCAACCTCAAAGTCATTGGGGTCATGGGCAGGGGTGATTTTTACACATCCCGTTCCAAATTCTTTGTCTACATAATTGTCTGCTACTATAGGAATCTCTCGTCCCACAAGAGGCAGAATCAGTGTTTTTCCAATAAGATCTTTATATCTCTCATCTTCCGGGTTTACAGCCACTGCAGTATCTCCCAGCAATGTTTCCGGTCTGGTGGTAGCAATTTCTACAAATCTTCCTTCTTCACCCTTTACCGGATAATTGATGTGCCAGAAACATCCTTCCTGTTCCTCATGTTCTACTTCTGCATCTGAAATAGAAGTCTTACATATCGGACACCAGTTAATGATTCTGGAACCTTTGTAAATATATCCTTTTTCATACAGCTTAACAAATACTTCCTGTACTGCATTGGAGCACCCTTCGTCCATGGTAAAACGTTCTCTCTCCCAGTCGGCTGAGGAACCCAGCTTCTTCAACTGGTTCACAATACGTCCGCCATATTCTTCTTTCCATTCCCAGGCTCTTTCCAAAAATCCTTCCCGCCCCAGTTCTGCTTTGTCAATTCCTTGTGCTTTCAGGGCTTCGATGACTTTCACTTCTGTAGCGATAGATGCATGGTCTGTTCCCGGCTGCCATAATGCATTGTATCCCTGCATTCTCTTAAAACGAATTAAAATATCCTGCATGGTGTTATCCAGGGCGTGCCCCATATGAAGCTGCCCTGTAATATTGGGAGGGGGCATCACAATTGTAAATGGTTTCTTACTGCGGTCCACTTCTGCGTGGAAATATTTATTTTCTTCCCATTTCTGGTAAAGACGATCTTCAATATCTTTGGGGTCATAAGTTTTAGCAAGTTCTCTGCTCATTTTGTTTTCTCCTTTTCTTCTATCATTCGCTTTGTTTATCGGCGAAAAAAAGCCCTTTACTGATTCCTCAGTAAAGGGCGTATAATCGCGGTACCACCTTTATTCATGCTATCATAATCAAGCATATCTCCTTGGTCCGTTAACGGGGACAAATCGTGAAAGCCTACTGCTAATTCAGCCTTCCGGTTCAAAAGCTACCTTCCACAACTCCTGCTTTAAGCAGCCTTTCAGCCGATGAGCCGCTCTCTCTTTCAAGGGTGATTGTGTACTCCTCTTTCTCATTACCTTTATCTATAATATAGTTTCATATTAAAAGCAGTACCACAAAATGTCAAGTCCCAATTTCGCATTTTAAGAATACTTTGGCGGTCAAACTCTTCTGCATTTTCTTCTGTTCTGAAAAAAAAACAAAGAAATGCACCTCTGTTCCTCTTTTTGTACACTTAATCCGTTGAAAAAAATCTGAAACGTGGTACATTATATCTAGAGGAAAAATAATTATATAGTGTATAGGAGGAAAATGTAATATGAATTTGCAAGGCTTTGGCAT
This sequence comes from uncultured Eubacterium sp., assembly GCA_964620885.1. Classification (GTDB taxonomy): domain Bacteria; phylum Bacillota; class Clostridia; order Lachnospirales; family Lachnospiraceae; genus Petralouisia. The sequence continues at coordinate 6,487 of CAZUKR010000028.1, read as the reverse complement.
GATGATTGATAAACTAAAGAAAAGTCCGAAGAAAATTGTTTTTACAGAAGGCGCTGATCCACGTATTCTGGAAGCAGTTTCACGTCTTCTGGCATCCAATTTCTTAACACCGGTTCTGGTCGGAAATCGGGCAAAAGTAGAAGCCGCTGGTGAAGAATACGGTTATAACATCCGCGGTGCTGAAATTGTTGATCCGGAAAATTACGAAAGAATAGATGAAATGATTGAAGCTTTCTGCGAACTGCGGAAAAGCAAAAATGTACAGCCAGAAGAAGCCCGTAAGATTTTAAAACAGGGAAATTACTTCGGTACTATGCTTGTAAAAATGGGAATTGCTGATTGTCTCTTAGGGGGAGCAACTTACTCCACTGCTGACACCGTACGTCCTGCACTGCAGTTAATCAAAACCAAACCTGGATACAATATTGTATCTTCCTGCTTCATCCTGGTACGTCCGTCTGCAACTGGTGAAAATGAAGTACTGGCAATGGGGGACTGTGCTATCAATATTAAACCAAACGAAGACGAACTGGCTGAAATCTCTATTGAAGCAGCAGAATGCGGAAAACTCTTTGGAATTGATCCAAAAATTGCTTTCCTGAGCTACTCCACCTTTGGTTCCGGAAAAGGGGAAGATGTAGATAAGATGCGTAATGCAGCCGCAAAAGCAAAAAGTTTAAGACCCGACCTTCCAATCGTAGGTGAAGTACAGTTTGATGCAGCGGTATCTCCTCGTGTGGCAAAAACAAAATGCCCGGACAGTCCGGTTGCAGGCCATGCAAATGTGTTTGTATTCCCAGATATTAATGCTGGTAATATTGGATACAAAATTGCACAGCGTCTTGGTAACTTTGATGCCTATGGTCCAATTCTGCTGGGACTAAATTCTCCAATCAACGACTTATCCCGTGGATGCAATGCGGAAGAAGTTTATTCTATGGCAATTATTACTGCCGCATTAGCGGAAGACTAATTCTATTTAATATAGAAGGAATTGTCAGGAAATTCAATTTTCTCTTTATGTATATACTAGAAATGGGAATCACATAAAACGTGATTCCCATTTCTAGTATCGCAAGGAGTTATTAGCTTTATTTCCCAACACCCCTTCTATTTATTCTCTTCTTTCCAAATACTTTCCACTTTCGTCAACGCCCGGGGCAATGCATCTCTTCCATTTTTCCAAGGTTCTTCTTTATAACGGTAATCATTCTTTCGGACAAACCATTCTAAGTCATCTCTTACCCTCTTAAAATTTTCCATAAAAATCTGATTCAATGTTTTTAAAAATAACTCTAAATACTTCTTATTCAGATAACGGGGCGCACGTTCAAATAAAATCTTGTAATGATTTAAGCAAAAACCTTTGGAGGATGCAAATTGCTGACGGAATTCTTCCTCTCTCTCATACAGATAAAATATAGTCATGATATAACTTTCAAAGGTTTGGTTGATATATCCGCATACAAAGCACTCCTGCTGAGATTTTGCAATATAATTCGTAACGGGATGTGAAGGAACCTCCCGCTTCTTAAACATAGAATTTGGCTGGGGCAGAGATGCCTTAGATGCCTTTTCTAAATCCTTTATAATCTGATCCATATGTGTTTTCAGCATCATGGCAATTCCCAGTTTATTGGGATAGTCATATAGATTCTGAAGATGTTTCTGACAAAAGCCCTGTTGGTCACTCTGTTCCCGAATCTTCTCTTCCATATAGCTTGCTCCTGGGCCAACGGTGTAATTTATAGCATTCTCTTCCAATTTCCGATACATTTCACAAACTGCACATTCGCAATCTCTGGAAAATGCATCCTGAATGGGAATCGTATATAACTTTTCTTTCATTTTTTGTCCCCACTTTCCTACCCTTGTATTTTACCATAAAAGCTCCTATAATTGGGATATAAAAAGGAGGATTTTACATGGTAAAAAAAGCACAGGATATTACACATATTTTCAACGAAAACATGAAAGGCGGAAATGGAATTGTTGAAGTTATCCCTTCTGTTTCTGCCGGAGAATACAACAGCCCTGCAAAAATTATTGCAAGACTGATTCTAAAACCCGGTTCTTCTCTCGGCACTCATACCCATCAGGGCGAAGAAGAAATCATCACCGTATTGAAAGGCACCGCCACCTATGATGACAATGGAACAGTCAAAACAGTAACCACCGGTGATGTCTGCATCTGTTTAAACGGACAGACACACAGCATTGCCAACGCTTCAGATACAGAGACTCTGGAACTGTTTGCTGTTATTAACGGCGTCCTTTTGTAAAAACTGATTCCTTGTGGCTGACATTTTCCCTCTAACTAAACTCAAAGAGATCTGGAGGGATTGCCACTCAATTTCGAAAAGTGTAGAAACGATAAAATACTAATTGGTGCAAAATAGGCGCACCAAACTTCCAACACCGCAATACCAATCCAGTCTGCACCTTCCATATCCGCTGAAAATAATCCCAGCATAGGCATAGCAAGACAGCTAATAAAGAATATTCCGTGTACCAATAACAAACCTTTCAACCACTTATTAGCTTTCGATTCAGCATCAATTGTCAATCCCGCAAAGAAAGTTGCTAATGCCATTAATGCATACCCCAACATATCGTAATTAAAAAACAAATCAAATTGTTCAAAATCCAGTAGTCTTAATGCCTGCTGTGTTAAGTTGCCAGTTCTAACCGTTGTAAGTTGCGTAAAATAGACCAACAAAATAATTGCAGCATACATAATTGCGAAGCCAACAGCCGTATATCCTGCTAACTTTGTTTTCTCTTTTGAAAAGTAGGCATAAGCACACATCATCGGCATAAAACTAAATGCTATAAACATTGAGGGAAAGTAACTGGCCATGTTACTGCCAAGCAGCATAGATAATGCAAATGCTAAAATGGATATCAGATTTATTGCTGAACTATATATTCCAATTTTCCTGTTCATAATCACCCTCCTTGTATTTTTAGTATCTGTGTATATATACCCGGCTCTGCCGAAGTCGCTAAGATTTGTACAGCCGTAGCAATATTCAGCAGTATATGCCCCATCATAATGGGAATCGGATTCCTCTTTCTGCTATACCAAAAACAAATAAAAATTGTTAACGGTAAAAATGAAAGAAAGCGATATATCATAAATTTTCCATCAAAAATCATAGGTATGAAACTATGTTGAAGGGCATAGAAAAAAGCTGGAACAAGAGTTGATATCCCTTTTAAATTCAACTGATTTATTCCGCCACCAAGATATATTCCATCTTCTGCAAGGGTTGTGGTTATAGGTAGAACGACAAGATTTATAACCGCTAAAACAAAAGGTATGGGTGCAATCATCAGCGGAGCAAAATATGGAATCTGACCGTATATTATATATCCTGAAAGATACATACCACCCATTCCAACCATAATCATAAGTAGAGATATAAAGATTATGGATTTGAGTTTAGCGCTCCCTTTTTCATAATTAATCAGTTTAAGATAAGTGATTTTTTCTGCCTTTGAAGCTGCAATCAAAACACCTAAAACAGCAATGTTTATTATGCTTGCTACAACGGACCACCAACTGGCAATCTCAATTAATTCTTTTCCGGTCAAAACACTAAGAATAAGAAATGTCACCAGGAATAGGACCGAGCGAAGGGGAATCAGCAGATACCAAATAAGTTTATTTTTCATGTTGTACCTCCATGCTATTATTGGATTCTGAAAAAAATAGGGACACGGTTTCTTCAATAAACGCTTTTCTATCTTTTTTCAAATTGAAATCATATCCTAATATTTCTTTTGTAAAATCACTGCCTAAAAAAGCAGTTTGCATAGCAGAGGTGAGTATAAAAGCTATAAGCTTTTTTTCAGACTCGCTGGAATTATTCCTGATTGCAAGGGAAAATCCCTTCTGGGTATAAACCGAGTTTGTTTTGGGGTGGTAATTTTCCAAATCCCCCAAAATTGATATTCTGGAGATGGCGCGATTCTCAAACAAAAATTCAAACACCTGCCCCGCCCAGTCAGTAAGCCTGTTTTGGTCAGAGAGGTTATCTTCCTCGTCGTAATCCTTTTTTCCGGGAGAAAAAGAAAAAACAACATTATTAACTATTCGTTGAACACAAACAGTAATCAAATTTTCTTTACTGCCAAAATGATAATTTATCAGACCCAAAGCAACCCCTGCCCTTTCAGCAATCATACGGGCAGTTACGTTTTTTGTATCCCCGTTGTATTGCTCAATCAATTCAGTAGTGACTTCAATAATATGTTCCTTGACGTTTCTTTTTTCTCTCATATCAGCCTCCTTGAACATCGTATAAATGCATTATACTGAACATTGTTCAAAGTGTCAATATAATTTAAAAGTGTCTTTCTATAAAGCAACACAGGTGGCAGAGATTTCTCTCTGCCACCTGTGCCTTTTAGCAAATACCTTTCTGAACGCCCCCTTGGGAACCGCTTTTTTATCCTTTTACACTACCCATGGCAACCCCTTGTACAATAAACTTAGATAAACAGAAGTATACAATCATAACCGGGAATATGGATATTGCAATCAGCATATATACCTGCCCCATATCGAATTTTAAGAAATCCGCACTTCGAAGCTGTGCAATCAGAATCGGCAGTGTTTTCTTTTCTGATGAACTAATAATCAATGACGGAATAAAATAGTTATTCCATGAAGTTACAAAGGCAAAGATTGCCTGAACTGCCAGCGCCGGTTTCATAATATGCATTACAATGGTATTAAAGGTGTAGAACTCTCCTGCCCCATCAATTCTGGCTGCCTCCACAACTTCCAGTGGCAATGAGCTTTGCATATACTGTATCATAAAGAAAAATACTACTGGTGCCGCAACTGCGGGCGCAATCAATGGTATAAAGCTGTCAAGCATGTTCATTCTCCGCATCAGATTTACAAATCCCAAAGCTGAAACCTGTGTAGGAATTGTCATAATCATCAGAATAAATGTAAATGCTGCCTTTTTTAGCTTAAAATCATACACATGAACTGCATATGCCGTCAACGCCGAAAAATATGTAGTCAGAATGGCAGACGCTGCTGCAATAAAAAGACTATTGAAGACTCCCCGTACTACTGGAAGATTCTTATTATTTAATAAATTCGACAGATTTCTTCCAAAAGATTTACCCGGAAGAAAGGAAAACCCTTTCTGGATGTCCACGTGTGCACGTGTTGTATTAATGAACAACACATAGAAGAAAAACAAACATAATATTGTCAGAAGAATCAACACAAGATAGCTTATTCCCCGCCGAACCTGAAGCCCGGCTTTCCCTTTTTCTCTTTCCATACCTGTTTTCCCTCCTCTCAATCTTCTTTCTTTCCTGCCATGGCGCGATATACAAAAATACTTAAAATTGCAGTAATCACAAAGAGGATTACAGACAATGCACCTGCCATGCCATAGTTTTTGCTATATAAATGTTTATTAAGATACATAATCAATGTCATTGATGTACGATCCGGAACTCCGTCACCATTGGTCAGAATCTGCGGCACGTCAAACATCTGAAGTCCACCAATCATTGATGTAATAAATACATATACCAGAATTGGTTTTAATAGGGGAAGGGTTATTTTTGTAAAAATCTGTCCCGGCTTGGCACCATCTACCTGCGCCGCCTCAAACAGTCCCACATCAATTCCCATCATACCTGCCATCAAAAGGATTGTTGTATTTCCAAACCACATCATAAAGTTCATAAGTCCTACCAGACCTCTGGCTCCCCATACATTAGAGAGAAAACGGAATGGTGTATCTATAACACCTATACTTAGTAAAATACTGTTTATTGGTCCGTTGTCTGAAAACAGTGTAAATATTAACATGGAAAATGCCGCTGCCATAATCAGGTTGGGCATATAGATAATTGTCTTGAAAAATCCCTGTGCTTTTAAACGCAGACGGATATCTGTAAACCATGCTGCTAATAACAGTGAAATAATAATCTGGGGAATAAATCCTACCAGCCACATAATAATGGTATTTCCCGTATATTTTAACAAATCACCATTCTGAAACAGTGTTTTGAAATTTTCCAGTCCAACAAAAACCGGTCCTATCTGTTTTAAACCGGCCATATAATTCTCAAAAAAGCTATTATAAAAGGTAGAAATCAATGGTATCAATTGAAATACAACATATACCACAAAAAAAGGTATCAGGAAGATATATCCCCATTTGTTATAGCGTATAACCTTGGAATTTTTCTTTTTTGTACCTGTTGTCATGCCTATCCCTCCTAAAACGGCTGCCTTAAAATGTTCTGCGCTTTAAGGCAGCCGGTAATCAGAATACAACTTCTGTTATTCTGAATTTTTGTTATTTTGCTTCATCGTAGAATAAGTCTGGATATTTCTCTGTTGCTGCTTTATAAAAGTTCTTTAAAGCTCCTTCTTTGTCAACATTATCATCAAAGTAATCTTTAAATGCTGTCTGGAAACTTTCATTCAATCCCTGATCATAAG
>CAZUKR010000027.1:0-25382 GCA_964620885.1 uncultured Eubacterium sp. | reverse complement strand
TTTGGTTTCTATTCCAGATATTCCATAGGATTTACCGGGGCTCCATCCTTAGTTAGTTCAAAATACAGATTTGCACCTTCTACTGAAAAATATTTGGTTGGCTCATTTACATAACCGATTACTTCACCCGGCTCAATATAGTCCCCTGTACTCTTGGAAACCTCTTTTAACTGTCCATACACCGCGCTGTATCCATCTCCTAAATCTACGGTTACAGTGGTTCCGGTCTCTGCACTATTTTCTACGGAGGTTACTTTTCCCTGGGCTACGGATTCTACAGGTGTATTTACTTCTGACTGTATTACAATTGCCGGATTATACTTGTACTGATCCAGTGTTGCAAAATATATGGTCTGATCCATACTGTAATTCATAATTACATTTCCCTGAAGTGGCCATTTTAAATCTGCCGCCTCAAAATGAAGCTCTGTTGCCTTTGCCTCAGCATCTGTTTCGGTTACCACTTCCGGCTCATCCATAAAATCACCGCTTTCTGGCGGAATCACCCCAGATACTTCCTCTGTCTCCTCATCCTCTGCCTCTTTAGCGGCTTTTGCCTGCTGGGCCTTTTTAGCTGCTTCTTCCTGCTTCTCGGCTGCTGCCTGCTCTTCTGCTTCTTCCTGCTCTTTTGCCAGCTGTGCTTCCTGCTTTTTGTTCTGCTGTGAATAATAAATTCCGGTCATACCAAATGCTGCTGCCAACATAATTACTGCTGCGATTACATAAGACTTTTGTTTTAATGTTTTTGTTATTTTTCTATTTCTCATCCTATCACCTTCCATCTTTTATTTTCCTTATTAGTTTTTCCGGAAAATCCTGCTTTATACAATAGGATGATAATTTTTATTTTTGTAAAATCTCCAGTCCCTGATAATAATAATTTAAAATTTCTTTATAATCTTTTCCTTTCTTCGCCATTTCGTTGGCTCCATACTGACTCAGCCCCAGTCCATGTCCCATTCCTTTGGTGAGAATACGTATACTTCCTTCTACTTCTTTTATATAAAAGCAGGCAGAATTTAATTCCAGATACTGACGAAATGTTTCTCCGGATACAGTGGTTTCTCCAATTTGTAATTCAGTTACATATCCGGCATCATCTCTCCCTGTAATCTGTATTTTTTCTGAAATTTCTTTTTCTTTCAGTGCTAGTTTTTCATCAGCATTTTTTAGTTTTTCTGCTAATTCCAACTTTTCCATAAAAATGACTTTCAGATAATCGGGAGATGAAATGTCCGCCATACTCTCTACCGCTTCCAGATAAGGTACATCTTCCCTTCCCAGAGCCTGCTGACCATTTCGCGTCTTTCCTGCACTTATGGCGTGATAATCAGCTTCCGCTGTCTGTTCCTCCCACTGAAGAATTTCTCCCTTGGTAGATGATACTGCCTCTTCCAGCATGCCATACTTTTCTTCAAATCCCTTTTGCCCCCATAATTTCAGCATTTCACTGCTTTCCATGGACCTGGGCAGTTCCGCTCCCGCCTCTTGGGCCTTTACAACCATGGTTCTTGCAATCACTGTCTGAGCCTTTATTGCTTCTGCCTCAAGATCCATGGAAATCTGCTTCGCCACTACACCTTTTACATAGGTCTCTACATCTATTTTTTCTTTTTCCGTCTGCTCTGGGCTGTTTTCCTGTTTTATTTTTGCCGCACTCTTTTCTGCCAGGCTTGTCTCATCCCCCTGAAACATTAGCGTTACAATATAGGGAACTGCCAGTACCAGCACACAGACAGAAAAAAAAGTTTTAATTTTTTCCTTCATGAAAATCCCCTTTCTGATGTAGTTTATGAAAATTATTTTCAAAAAATACCTTTTTTCTTTTTCAGAACAAATGTTCTTGCTTTTTTCTCTGTGCCATGGTATTCTCTTTTTAAGAACATATGTTTACCATGGAGGATAATTTATGAATCTGCAGATGAATATGGATTTACTGGAAAAACTTAAAATTCTTTCGGACGCTGCCAAGTATGATGTTGCCTGTACTTCCAGCGGTGTAGACCGCAAGGGAAAAGGCAAGGGCATGGGGAACTCTATTGCCCCGGGAATCTGCCATACCTTTTCCGCCGATGGGCGATGTGTATCTCTCTTAAAAATTCTTTTTACAAATGAGTGTATTTTTAACTGTACCTATTGTCTGAATAATTGCACCAGCGACGTAAAACGGGCGGCCTTTACTCCTGAGGAGGTCTGTACCATTACCATGGAATTCTATCGCCGTAACTATATTGAAGGACTTTTTTTAAGCTCAGGCATTATGATTAGTCCCAACTATACTATGGATTTAATTTATAAAACTGTATATCAGCTAAGAAATGTTCATCATTTTAATGGCTATATTCATGTGAAGGCCATTCCCGGAGCAGATCCTGCTCTAATAGAAAAGACAGGATTTCTTGCTGACCGTATGAGCGTTAATCTGGAGCTTCCCACCGCTGACAGCCTGAAGAAGCTTGCCCCTTATAAATCCAGAAATACCATTTTAAAACCGATGCGCCAGATTCAAAACGGTATTACAGAACATAAGCATGAACTTATGATATATGAAAATACGCCCGCCTTTGTCCCTGCGGGACAATCCACCCAAATGATTATTGGAGCCACTCCGGAAAATGATTTTCAGGTTATGAGTGTGGCAGAGGGACTTTATAAAAAATTTGGGCTAAAACGTGTCTTTTACTCCGCTTTTGTTAATGTAAATAATAACTCCAGCCTTCCGGCTACCTCCAGCGGCCCGCCTCTTCTGCGGGAACACCGTCTGTATCAGGCCGACTGGCTGCTGCGTTACTATAAGTTTGAGGTGTCTGAATTATTATCAGAAGATCGTCCCGACTTTAATATTTTTCTGGATCCCAAATGCGACTGGGCATTGCGTCATCTGGAATATTTCCCCGTGGAAATCAATCGCGCCAGCTATCAGACCCTTCTGCGTGTTCCCGGCATCGGCTATAAGTCTGCCCAGCGTATTGTAAAAGCCCGCAAAATGAATCGGCTCACCTTCGATGATTTGAAGAAAATCGGAGTGGTGTTAAAACGTGCCCTTTACTTTATTACATGTTCCGGCAGCATGATGTACCGCACTAAGCTGGAGGAAAATTATATCTGTGAAAACCTTATGCGGGATAAAACTCAGATTCCTAAAGACATTCGACAGGCCGGCTATCAGCAGCTAAGCTTTTTTGATGAAAATATCCGGCAGGATTTTCATTTGACAGATGCTCAGATTATTCCGCCGGGACAACAGATTATTGCCGTCTGAGGATTTATAAAAGGAGGATTTCCATGCACATTTTTCTCTGCGAAGACAGTATTGATGGTATTTTTACCGGTGTATATGATGCTTGGGCGAGCCGTTTGGGTCACCAAAATGTTTCTCTTACTACAGATATACCGGAAAACTATACCTTATTTGATGAATATATTACCGTATCCACCGATTCAGAAAAGAGTCGGAAGGTAGCTGATACCCTGCGCAAACGTCTGGGGGAGGAGGTCTTTTCACAAATCTGCGAAGCCGCTGCAGCCCAGGAACCCCCTAGCCGTAAAACGAAGGTTCTTCCCAAGGCTGATGCTATTTACCACACCATTGTGCTGGGCCTCTCACTGAAAGAGGGATTTCGTGTCCTTGAATGTCTGGGAGAACCTTATGTAAATCGGGTTTTTCAGCTTTCACGCAATACAGGAAATGAAGCCCATCACCTTCTGGGCTTCTTACGTTTTCAGGAACTGGAAAACGGTGTTCTCTTTGCCCGGATTCATCCGAAAAATGATGTTCTTCCCATTCTTGGAGATCATTTTTCGGATCGTCTGCCGGAAGAAAACTTTATGATTTATGACGAAACACGAAAAAAGGCCGCTCTGCACCGGAAAGGTTCTTATTTTTTCCTTACCGGTACAGAGGGCCTGGATGAACAGATGCTTCAGCGTTTTTCTCCTGAGGAGCAAGAATACCAAAAGCTTTGGTGCGGCTTTTTTGACAGTATTGCCATTGAAGCAAGGCTTAATCCCAAACTTCAAAAACAGAATATTCCCAAGCGGTTTCAAAGGGATGCCGTGGAATTTACTTAAGCATGTCCCCAACAATATTGCTAAGTTCTGCGAACTGCTCCAAAGTCAGTACTTCTCCCCGAATACTGGGACTGACCCCCAGCTTTTCTATTGCCTTTGCTATATTTTCTTTTGCAAGGGGAATATTGGATGCATTATTTAAACCATTTGCAAGGGTTTTCCTGCGCTGATTAAAGGATGCCCGTATAATCCGAAACATCAACTCCCTATCTTCAACCTGAACTGGAACATCTTTATGTCTGGTCAGTCTGATAACTGCACTTCCTACGTTTGGTCTGGGCATAAAGCAGTTGGGGGGAACATTTGCTACAATTTCCGGTTTTGCATAATACTGAACCGCCAGAGAAAGAGCACCATAATCCTTTGTTCCCGGACCTACCTGCATGCGGTCCGCCACTTCCTTCTGCACCATAATCGTAATGCTGTCAATGGGCACATGGCTTTCAAACAATCCCATAATAATGGGCGTTGTAATATAATAAGGAAGATTGGCTACCACCTTAATTGGTCTTCCCTCATTTTTTTCTTCTGCCAGACGGTTCACATCTACCTTAAGAATATCATCATTAATGATTTCTACATTATCATATTCACTTAATGTATCTGCCAATATTGGAATTAGATTTTTATCGATTTCCACTGCTGCCACTTCTCTGGCATTTTCACACAAATATTGTGTCATCGTTCCGATTCCCGGACCAATCTCCAGCACAAAATCGTCTTTTGTTACACCAGCCGCTGTAATAATACGCTCCAATACCCTTGTATCAATTAAGAAGTTCTGTCCATATTTTTTCTGAAAATTAAAATTGTATTTCTTCAATATCGCAATCGTGTTTTGTGGATTTCCTAATGTTGCCATGAGCCACTCCTGTTCTCCTAAATTGAAAATAATTTTTCTGCATTCACTCTAGTTGCTTCTATTACTTCTTGTGCATGAATCCCTCTGATACGTCCAATTTCCTCCGCTATATAGGGCAGATTCAAGGAAGAATTACGGCTGCCTCTATGAGGCTCTGGCGCAAGATAAGGGCAGTCTGTTTCCAAAAGTATACGTTCCAGCGGCACCGATGCCGCCACCTCTTTCAACTTCCTTGCATTTTTAAAAGTCACTACTCCGCCGATTCCAATATAGTAACCCATCTTCACATATTCTAGTGCAATTTCCTTGGAATAGGAAAAACAGTGGATGACTCCCGGTACCTGACCTGCATACTTACCCATCCATTTCAAGGTATCTTCTGCCGCGTCTCTGGAGTGAACGATAACAGGAAGATTTACTTCCTTTGCCAGCTCTAGTTGGCGTTTTAGCCAGTATTGCTGTTCTTCCTGTATCTTTTCCTCTTTCTCCCAATAATAATCAAGCCCGATTTCTCCGATTGCTACTATTTTTTTACGGTCTGCATTTTCCTTCAGCCACTGGTAACTTTCTTCATTCAGATCTTTTATATCACTGGGATGAATTCCTATTGCTCCATAAATAAAATCATATTTTTCTGTAAGTTCTACTGTTTCCACAGAACCACGCATATCTGATCCCACATTTAAAATTGTTCCTATTCCATTTTCTTCCATTGATAACAATAATGTTTCCCTGTCCGTGTCAAACTGCTTGTCATCATAATGAGCATGGCTTTCAAATATCATCCTGTACTTCTTCTCCTTCTTGTATAAAAAACGTATCTAAGAATGGAATGTACCTGGGTACAGCACTCTTAAATACGTTTTCCTATCTTCGATTATCCTGGAATATTAGCAGATTTCAGCACCGGATGGCATTTTCTTCTCTGATACCATTAACGCAAGCTCTCCATTTTCGTCTTCCGCACACAGCAGCATTCCTTCTGATAAAACGCCAGCCAGCTTTGCAGGCTTTAAGTTCACCAATACCATTACCTTTTTCCCTACCATATCTTCTGGAGCATAATATTTTCGGATTCCAGATACAATCTGTTTTACCTGACTTCCGATACGCACCTGAGAACAAAGTAATTTCTTTGATTTTGGTACAGCTTCACAGGCAATAATTTCTCCAACCTGAAACTGCATTTTCATAAATTCATCATACTCTATTTCTGCCTTAGGCTCGATGTCAATTCCATTTTCTTCTAATACTTCTTCCTGCGGAAGTATCTGTACTACTTTTTCCATTACATCCTCCAGCTTCATGCGTTCAAATAAAATCTCCGGTTCTGATGTAACCTTTGTTCCACTCACATAATGTCCAAAGGTACTCAGCTCTTCATAAGAAACCTCTTTGGCATTTAACTGTGCCAGAATTTTCTCTGCTGTTTCCGGCATAAAGCTCTTTAAGAGGCTTGCTCCAATGGCAATACTCTCTGTTAGATTATATAAAACTGTGGCAAGACGCGGTTTTGATGACTCTTCCTTTGCCAGAATCCACGGAGTTGTTTCATCAATATATTTATTACAGCGTTTAAACAAATCAAATATCTGTGTCATAGCATCTGCTACCCGCAGCTTTTCCATTTTTGCACTGACTGCCCCAATTGTTCCAGTTACTACCTCTTTCAGGGAATCGTCTACGGACTCGTTTACCTCTGTATTCGTTACTACTCCGTCAAAATATTTATTGCTCATAGAAATAGTTCTGTTTACCAGATTTCCCAAGGTATTTGCCAAATCGGAGTTTCTTCTTTCTGTTACCAGTTCCCATGAAATAACCCCATCATTATCAAAAGGCATTTCATGAAGCAGGAAATAACGCACTGCATCTACACCGAATATTTCCACCAGCTCGTCTGCATATAATACATTTCCTTTGGATTTACTCATCTTACCGTCTCCCTGCAATAACCAGGGATGTCCAAACACCTGCTTTGGTAAAGGTACATCCAGAGCCATCAAAAAGATTGGCCAGTAAATGGTATGAAACCGAATAATATCTTTTCCAATTAGATGAAGATCGGCAGGCCAGTTTTTGTTAAAGAGTTCGGAAGAATTTCCATCTGCATCATATCCAATTTTCGTAATATAGTTGGTCAATGCATCCAGCCACACATATACTACATGTTTGGGATCAAAATCCACCTGAATTCCCCAGCTGAAGGATGTTCTGGATACACACAAATCCTGAAGTCCCGGAAGTAAAAAGTTATTCATCATTTCATTTTTACGGGATACCGGCTGAATAAAATCAGGATGTGAATTAATATGTTCTATCAAACGGTCTGCATATTTGCTCATTTTGAAGAAATAGGCATCTTCCTTTGCAGGCTGAACCTCTCTTCCGCAGTCCGGACATTTCCCATCTTCTAACTGAGCTTCTGTCCAAAAAGATTCACACGGGGTACAGTACATTCCCTCATATGCACCTTTATAGATATCTCCTTTGTCATATAGCTTCTTAAATATCTTCTTTACCTGCGTCTCATGGTCTTCATCTGTAGTACGGATAAAGCTGTCATAGGAAGAATTCATCATATCCCAGACATCCCTTACGTCCTCTACCACCTTATCTACAAATTCCTTTGGAGTGATTCCCTCTTCTTCTGCCTTCAGCTGAATCTTCTGTCCATGCTCATCTGTTCCGGTCTGGAAGTAAACATCGTATCCTTCCTGACGCTTGAATCTTGCAATCGCATCTGCCAGTACAATCTCATAGGTATTGCCAATATGAGGCTTCCCTGAGGTATAGGCAATTGCTGTTGTCATATAATACTTTCCTTTATTACATTTTGTACACATATTCATTCCTCCTATAAAAAAACCGTCTTCTATGCAAACATAGAAGACGGGCTATTCCCGTGATACCACTTCTTTTTATCTGCATCTCGCAACGCAGACCTCATCAAGTACATTCATACTCTTCGCTATAACAGGCGATCCTGTCACTGCCTATCCCATAGGGCTCAGCAATGCCACTCCAAAGCCATCTTCCACAAGTCTTCCTGTATCCCTTCTCAGCTGCCGGGACTCTCTTTGCCATTCTCCCATGTGTACTCTCTTTTTCCTAGTGTTTTCTTTTCTTATGAAATCCTATCATAGAACCCCTATGAAGTCAAGCTATTCCTCGGTTGCCGCCGGTGCTTCCACCACTACTGAAACCACTTCTTTTACAACCGAATCGTATTCTGTTCCGCATTGGTTACAAAATACATCATCTATATCCAAAACAGTTCCACATGAGGGACATTTCTTTAGTCCCTTCAAATCTGCTATTTCATGTTTCAGAGCTTCCATCTCTTCCAATGCTTCTTTTATCAGAGGCATTTCATCAAAAATCGGTTCTGGATCTTCCTTGTGCAATTCATAATACTGTCTGCCGATTTCCTCATATTGCCCTAATATATATTCTTCCTTGGCTCTTACGTCCATATTCAGCTTTGCAAGCCCTGTTAAATCTTTTGCTTTTTTCGAAACATCTTTCCCTGTTGCAGAAATTGTTTCTCCTAATTTAGAAAAAAAGTCCATATCATTTTCCTCCTCTGATATATTTTATTCTTTACACTATATACTACATATATTTCAAATATCGCTATATCATGTATCCGGTATTTTCAAAATTATAGCATCAATCCCATCTTCTATCAAGTTTACTGTTGGTTAGTATTCCCAGTTAAATGTTCAATATGCCCAAATGCTCCAGTAAAATCTTAAGACCTATTAAAACTAATATAATTCCTCCAGCCAATTCTGCCTTATTCTTATATCTGCTTCCAAATATGTTACCTACAAATACCCCAATAACTGAAATCACAAATGTGGTAATTCCAATTATGGTAATAGCGGGAATAATATCAACCTTAAGAAAAGCAAAGGTGATTCCCACTGCCAGAGCGTCTATGCTGGTGGCAACAGCCAGAATGAGCAGTTCTTTTATATCTAGTCTGCACTCTTTTTGTTCCCTTTCTTCCTCTTCTTTCTGCCTGGATTCTTTTATCATATTTCCTCCAATTAATAATAAAAGAACAAATGCAATCCAGTGATCTATGGATGTGATATAGCCTTCAAACTGTTTTCCTAAGGCCCACCCGATTAGGGGCATCAATGCCTGGAATCCGCCAAAGAATAAAGCAATCATTCCGCACTGAAGCTTATTCACCTTTCTCATGTTCAATCCTTTGCAGATAGCTACTGCAAATGCATCCATGGATAATCCAATTCCAATCAGCAGCAATTCAACTATTCCCATTTTCTTTTCTCCTTTGCTTGTGGTTTTTTCCTATAGGGTGTAAAAAGGTGTTTTGGCACATGGTACCTACGGATTGCTTCGCACTTTGTGCTCATGCACTCCTAAAACATTCGAAATCCGCCCTATTCGGGCTACTTTCTCATGTTTTGCGGGTCCCAAACTCATGCTTTTTCATGCAAGCACGAAAAGCATGACCTTTTGACCCTGGTACCTTATAATATAAAAGACCCATGTATGCCCTAAAATGGCATACATGAGTCTCATTCTTTAAGATTTGCCAGGTCTTTACAGTTAAATAAACCTGACCAGTATGTTGACAAATCACGTATTCACGCAAATTACTCCCTCACGAAGTCTTTTCACACTATACCAGTTTTTGATAATATTTGTCAACTACTAAAATAGAATTCTTATTTCTGTTCCTTTTCCCAGCTTACTTTCCAGCGTTATTTCCGCATTATGCTGTGCAACAATATGCTTTACAATAGCAAGTCCAAGTCCAGTTCCGCCGCTTTGCTTTGAGCGGCTCTTATCCACCCGGTAGAATCGTTCAAAAACACGCTCCTGATATTCCTCAGGTATGCCGATTCCTGTATCCTTTACGGATAAAACCACCCTTCCATGCTGTTTGTTTACGGTAACCGTAACACTTCCTCCATAGTTATTGTAACGTATGGCATTACTGCACAGATTATACACAAGCTCATCCATAAGATTACCATTTGCAACTATTGTGCAATGTTCTCCCTCTAACCGCAATGACACCTCCTGGTTGCCAGCCTGTACACTTAGCGTTTTCAAACAATTTAAAGCTACGGTATATAAATCCACCTGTTCAAAGTCAAATTCCAAATCTTCATCGTCCAACTCTGACAGTTCAATAATATCATTTATTAATGTCTGTAGACGCTCCGAGCTGCGATGTATTTCCTGAACAAACCGCCTTCTATCCTTTTCATCTCCCATACCACTTTCGATTAGTTCTGCATAACCGGAGATTGCCGTTAGAGGGGTTTTCAGCTCATGAGACACATTTGCCGTAAACTCCTGACGCATTTTAGCACTGTTCAAAATGTTGATATGCTGCTCCCGGATTGTCTGAATAAATGGATTAATCTCTTCATAAATATTGTCCTGATTTACTCCATCCAGATTAGATGCCAATTTTTCAATAGGCAGCAGCAAACGTCTGGTCAATATATGAGAAAGCACTATACATAACAATACAATAAAACCAGATAGTACTAGCACCATTACTGCAGTATTTGACATTAGCTGAATGACATTTTCAGACTCTTTTCCGACTCTCAATATCTCTCCATTTTGGAGTTTTTCTGCATAATACAGTGTATGGGCAGAGCTGGTGGAGGACCACCGCACCGCTGTACCCTGCCCCTCTTTGATAGCCATCTTAACCTCGGGCCGGTTTTTATGATTTTCCATTCTCTTTTCATCCATACTGCTGTCATATATCACATTTCCGTCTTCCTCTATCACTGTAATACGCAGACCATCCTTCGTAAGTCTTTCCCGGTTTTCTGCAATGGTCCAGAATTCCTGATTTAACGGCTGAATTACATGGATATACGCTTTAATATCATCAAATACCTGATTTTTAAATATGTTATAAAATAGCATCATAGATGTAATGGCGGTGATAATCACCGCCATTGCAGATACTGCTATAAATTGCATTTTTATCTTCTTTTTCATCTTTTTTCCTACCGTGCATCCATCATATAGCCAACATTTCGAACCGTCTTTATAAAACTTCCTTCTGCTCCCAGCTTTTTACGCAGGGTCTTAATGTGCATATCTACGGTACGGCTCTCGCCTTCATACTCAAACCCCCACACCTGATCCATAATTTTGTCCCGGGTGAGAACAATGCCGCGATTCAATAAAAGCATTTTCAGCAATTCAAATTCTTTATAAGTAAGTTCACATAATTCTCCATTTACAGTCACACTGCGCTTATCCTTATCAATTACAATTTCTCCATTTATAAGGACTGTGTTTTCTGCGTCATCCTCTGTTCGGCGCAGTAATGCCTTCACTCTGGAAATCAACTCCATAACTCCAAAGGGTTTTGTTACATAGTCATCTGCTCCTAAGTCCAGACCTTTTACCTTATCCAGCTCTGTTGTTTTTGCAGTTACCATGATAATCGGTACCTTTCTGGTTGACTTTTTTCTTCTCAGCTCTGCCAGAATATCCAAACCGTCTTCGTTTGGCAGCATGATATCCAGGATAATCAAGCTGGGAACCTGTCTGTCCACGGCTTTATACAACTCTTTTCCACATTCAAATTCCTGAACCTGAAATCCGCTGTTCTTTAACGCATAACGTTCAATTTCCCGAATATTTACATCGTCCTCTACAACATAGATTAGTGACATGTATATTCCCTTCCTTTCTTTCCACTAGGAAATCTGATATTTTTCCTTGTATGCTGCCTGCAACTGCTCAAATTGCTCTCTATTTTCTTCCGTAAGTGTATTGATATAGTCATGAGCCTCAATGGAATCATCTTCCATCTGGATGATATATAATGCAAGATTAGAACAATGATCTGCCACTCTCTCGTAGTTAGCCGCAGCATCTGACAACACCAGTCCCAACTCCATGGTACATTTTCCTTTTTGCAGACGTTTTAGATGACGTTTCTTTACTTTCTTATTCAAATCATTGATTACTTCCTCCAAAGGCTCTACCGTCACAGAAAGCTCTATATCATGTTCTACAAATGCCCGAACAGAACGATCCAGAATGTCTTCTACTGCATCACCAAATATTTTCATCTCTTCTTTGGCTTTTTTAGAAAATTCCATCTCTTTTTTGTTCATGCTCTTTGCTATTTCCATTAGATTCAAAGAATGATCCCCAATACGTTCGAAATCATTTATACTGTGCATCAGCATAGACACTCTCTGACTTTCACGGTACGCCAGATCCTGACCATTTAACTGTGTCAGATAAGCACTCAGCTTATCATCATACTTATCAATCAGGTCCTCCTGATTCTGAATCCTCTGTGCACCATCCTTAGAATAGTCCACAAACAACTTTCTGGCACAGACAAATGTATCCATTGTAATCTCTGCCATCTGTTTTACAACATTGGAACACTGCTCAATTGCAAAGTTGGGGGTTGCCAAAAAACGTTTATCCAGTACTTTGAATTCTTCTTCTTCGTCTTTCTGAGACAATTCTATCTCATCTACCGGAATGGTCAGGTATGCCAATTTCTCCAATCCTTTAGTAAATGGAAGCAGCACCAACGTGGCAAATACATTAAATATACTATGAATGGCCGCAATGCCTGCTATTCCCACAGTGTCATTGGCAAATTCAAAATGAATCACCGCATTTAATCCTGTGTACGCGATTAAAAATACGGATACTCCAATAATATTAAAATATAAATGTACAAAAGCAGTACGTTTCGCGCTCTTATTGGCACCAACTGCTGATAGCATAGCTGTTACACAAGTTCCAATATTCTGTCCCATAATAATAGGTATAACAGAACCATAAGTAAATGCTCCTGTCACAGATAACGCCTGTAAAATACCTACCGATGCGGATGAACTCTGAATTACCGCTGTTAATAACGCTCCAACCAGGACGCCCAGCAGGGGATTTGTAAACTTCGTAAGGATTCCTGTAAACTCCGGTACATCTGCCAATGGTTTTACTGCGTTACTCATGGCATCCATACCAAACATCAGCACCGCGAATCCTACCAAAATCTCTCCTACTTCTTTTTTCTTATTGCTCTTTCCGCTCATAATCAGGACAATTCCAATTATAGCGAGAATTGGTGAAAAAGAAGTTGGTTTCAGCATACTGATTAGAAAGTTCTCACTTTCAATTCCGGTCAGGCTCAGCAGCCATGATGTTGCCGTGGTACCAATATTGGCACCCATGATGATACCGATTGCCTGTGAAAGCTTCATAATCCCAGAATTTACAAATCCCACCAGCATAACAGTTGTGGCTGATGATGACTGTATTACCGCAGTTACACCTGCACCTAGGAGTACTGCCTTCAGCGGATTTGACGTAAGCTTTTCCAGAATACGTTCCAGCCTTCCCCCGGACACTTTTTCCAATCCGGTTCCCATTACATTCATTCCGTACAAAAACATGGCCAATCCGCCGAGCAATGACAGAAATCCAAAAATATTCATTTTAAGTCCTCCTAAGTAATTTCTCTATTGTATCTTATTCTAATTAATAAATCGCAGACTTCGCCATTTACCATATTTATTTTATACTGCTTCTGTAAACTGAATACACATTGTATGTAAAATTCATGTAAAATCTTTACACTTTCTTTGCAGATAGCCTGGAATTCATCCAGTCACGCAGCAGAGAATACAGTATTGAAACCAATGGAATAAATATAAGCATTCCCGCAATTCCCATAAGTTTCCCCCCCACAGTCACTGCAAACAGTACCCATATGGACGGCAATCCAACAGAACCGCCTACTACATGAGGATAAATCAAATTACCTTCCACCTGCTGTAATACCAGAAATAGTATAACGAAAAATAATGCCTGCATGGGATTTACCATCACGATAAGTACCGCACCTAGAAAACATCCAATAAAAGCTCCCACTATAGGGATTAGTGCTGTAAAGGAAATCAAAACACCTACCAAAAGTGCATAAGGCAATCGGAAAATTGTCATACTTATAAAAAACATGGTACCTAAAATCATGGCTTCTAAGCATTGCCCTGTAATGAATCTGGAAAATGTTTTATAAGACAGACTAAATATATATAAAATTCTTTCCACAATCTTCTTTGGAAATATTGCAGTTATCAACTTTTTACTTTGTCTTTCCAACGCTTCTTTCTGACTAAGTATATAAAGTGCAAATATAAACGAAATAACGAATGTCATTACTCCATTTACCACCATCATAGTGGCTGACATGGTATAAGAAAGGACACTTCCCGCCCCACTCCATGCAAAATCCTTAATGCTGTTCAGCCAGTTCTTCCAATCAAAATCAAGAGATCCAATATATGACACTATCTCCTCTTGATCCCGGAATGTACTTTCCAGCCATTTTTGAATCTTGGGCAGGGATCTACTCATGCTGATTCCAATGCTGTTAATAGTCTGTCCCAACTGCGGAACAACAATTCCAACAACAATTCCAATAACAAGGAAAACCAGCAGTATTGCTAATATCATACTTAAAGGTCTTATTAATTTCTTTTTTATCTTTTCCGCTTTTTTACCTTTCAGCTTTATTTTTCCAATCAGCTTTTCAATGGCTGTCATTGGAATATTTAGAATAAACGCGATGGCACCTCCTATTGCAAAAGGAAATACGATTCCCCATAAAAACCCGACATAATTGCCCACCGCCTTAAAATTCAGTAACAGCGCCATGAGAATTAATGTAAATGCAATAATCCCCAATATTTTTTTGATGTTATTCTTATTCAGTTCCATCCTGTTTTCCTTTCTTACCTGCATACTTTGAATTTCCAAACACTATGATTTCTATTATAAGAGATTCTTCCGCTTTTTCCTAGAATATTTTTCTAAAATCAATGTTTTTTTCTTTTCTTGACAAACTTCTCTTCTTGTGTTTATAATGGGCATAGTTTCAATAAGCAAAAGCAATGATTGGAAAAAGTAACAATTGGGGAATCCTACAGAAAGCTGCCGGAGGATGAGAGGCGCAGGAAGAACTATTTGCGAATACATCCAGGAGCTTCACACCGAACAGAAATTTGTAGGCTGTGACGGAATTGCAACCGTTAACATGCAGAAGTGCTGATAGGCACTTACCAAGGCAGACAATGCGAATTGTCTGTGAACAAAGGTGGTAACACGTAAGTTTTGACTTTCGTCCTTTTTTATAGGATGGGAGTCTTTTTTTATTTTATTTAAGGAGGAAATAACATGACTGTATATGAAGAACTGGTTGCCAGAGGGCTGATTGCCCAGGTAACGGACGAAGAGGAAATCAAAGAACTTATAAATACTGGAAAGGCTATATTCTATATTGGTTTTGACCCTACCGCCGATAGCCTTCACGTGGGTCATTTTATGGCTTTATGCTTAATGAAACGTTTACAGATGGCCGGAAACAAACCTATTGCTTTACTGGGAGGCGGTACCGGAATGATTGGTGACCCTTCTGGAAGAAGTGACATGCGACAGATGATGACACCGGAAACCATTCAGCACAACTGCGATTGCTTTAAAGAGCAGATGAGTAATTTTATTGACTTTTCTGAGGACAAGGCTTTGATGGTAAATAACGCTGACTGGCTTTTGGATTTGAACTACGTGGAACTGCTGCGGGAAGTTGGATCTCATTTCTCGGTAAACCGAATGCTCACTGCAGAATGTTATAAGCAGCGTATGGAACAGGGCTTGAGTTTTCTGGAATTTAACTACATGATTATGCAGAGTTACGATTTCTACGCATTATACCAAAAATACGGCTGTAACATGCAGTTTGGCGGAGATGACCAGTGGAGTAACATGTTGGGCGGAACGGAATTAATCCGCCGTAAGCTTGGAAAAAATGCTTACGCTATGACTATTACTCTCCTTTTAAACTCGGAAGGCAAAAAAATGGGAAAAACCCAGTCGGGCGCTGTATGGCTTGATCCTAACAAAACATCTCCTTTTGACTTTTATCAATACTGGAGAAATATTGCAGATGCAGACGTATTAAAATGTATCCGCATGCTTACCTTCCTTCCATTGGAAGAAATCAATCAGATGGATTCCTGGGAAGGGGCTCAATTAAATACTGCAAAAGAAATTCTTGCCTTTGAATTAACTAAAATGATACACGGGGAAGATGAAGCAGTAAAAGCACAGGAAGGGGCAAGAGCATTGTTTTCCAGCGGAAATGCCCAGAACATGCCGACTGCCACATTGACCAATGCAGACTTTACCGATGGTTCTATGGATATTCTGGGACTTTTGGTTACATCCGGTCTTGCTGCTTCCCGCTCAGAGGCACGCCGTGCTGTAGAGCAGGGCGGAGTTTCCATTGATGGTGAAAAGGTAAGCGATATCAGAGCAGCTTTTACTCCTGATGACTTTAAGGAAGCAAAGGTTGTGAAAAAAGGAAAGAAAAACTTCCGCAAAATAGAAATGTAATAAAAAACCGGGTGAAAGCAATGATATGCTTTCGCCCGGTTTTTATTTTTATAAATTTAATAAGTAAAGACTGCAACTCCATAAGCTGGTAGTGGATATGCAAAGGAATATTCTCGATTATCACATTTCTTCGCTTCTACGCTGTATATCTTCGAGCGTTTTTCCCCTTCTCCGCCATATTTTTTCTCATCACTGTTAAAAATCAGCTTGTAATGCTTTTTCTCCGGTACACCAATCCGGTAGTCTTCTCTTGCAACAGGTGTAAAATTACATACGAACAAAATATTCTTTTTGCCGGATCTGCTCTTCCGTGCAAAGCTGAAGATACTGCGGTATGCATCGTCTGCATTAATCCACTCAAAATTATTACTGTCGGTATCTGCTTCATACAATACTGGATATTCCTTATAAATATGCAGTAAATCTTTTACAAAGGTCTGAAGCTGTCTATGGCCGTCCTCTTCCAGCAGGAACCAATCCAGTTCTCTTTCTTCACTCCACTCCCGAAGCTGACCAAAATCCTGACCCATAAAGAGAAGTTTTTTCCCTGGATGTATCATCATAAAAGCGTACCCTGCCTTTAAGTTGGAAAATTTCTCTTCCCCTTCTCCCGGCATCTTATTAATCATGGAACATTTTAAATGCACCACTTCATCATGAGATAGCACCAGTATATACTGTTCACTACTGTTGTAGCTCATGGCAAACGTCATCTTGTTGTGGTTATCTTTTCTGAAATAAGGATCTAGTTTCATATAATTCAAAAAGTCATGCATCCAGCCCATATTCCATTTATAAGTAAAGTTGAGTCCATCTTCCTTTACAGACCCTGTTACCTTAGGCCATGCTGTGGATTCCTCTGCAATCATCAGGACTCCCGGATTTCTTCCCAGAATCAGTGTATTGATATGTTTGAAAAATTCAATGGCCTCGAGATTCTTATTCCCGCCATACTGGTTGGCAGCCCATTGTCCATCCTGCTTTCCGTAATCCAGATATAACATGGACGCTACTGCGTCCACCCGGAGACCGTCAATATGATAATGCTCAATCCACAATAATGCACTGCCTATCAGGAAGTTTTTGACCTCATTTCTTCCATAATCAAAAATCTTTGTTCCCCATTCCGGATGCTCTCCTTTTTTAGGATCTGCATACTCATACAGGCAAGTCCCATCAAATTCAGCAAGTCCATGGGCATCCTTTGGAAAATGTGCCGGTACCCAGTCCAGAATAACACCGATTCCATTCTGATGGAGATAATCCACCAAATATGCAAAGTCCTCCGGTGTACCGTAACGTGCGGTAGGCGCATAATACCCGGTTACCTGATATCCCCAGGAACCATCAAAAGGATATTCTAATATTCCCATCAGTTCTACATGGGTATATCCCATTTCTTTGACATAATCGGTCAAACGTTTTGCTAATTCCCGATAACTATAGTAGCTCTCTTCTTCTCTCTTGGGATGACGCATCCATGAGCCCGGATGTACTTCATAAATAGATAGCGGCTGGTTATAAACATCTCTCATGGATTTCCTTTTATCCATCCATTTATGGTCTGTCCACTTAAAATGTTCAATATCAGTTACCCTGGACGCTGTTCCAGGACGAAGTTCTGCATAATTAGCATATGGATCTGCCTTATAAAGCTTTCTTCCATCGGGCGTTTCTATGTAAAATTTATACATATCTCCCATTGCTGCTTCGGGGACAAATGTTTCATAGATTCCCATAGGCTCCAGACGTTTCATTTCATTGGCATCTTCCTCCCAATTGTTAAAACTTCCAATAACACTTACCTTTTCAGCATTTGGAGCCCACACTGCAAAGTATACTCCTT
Source organism: uncultured Eubacterium sp. (assembly GCA_964620885.1). GTDB lineage: Bacteria > Bacillota > Clostridia > Lachnospirales > Lachnospiraceae > Petralouisia. The sequence continues at coordinate 7,158 of CAZUKR010000027.1, read as the reverse complement.
TTTTCCCCTTTACTTCTAGTGGATGTGCTCCCAGCCTCCGATAAATATCATAATGTGTAGCCTGACCAAAGTAATACATGTCTAATTCCGAAAATCTGCCCATAATGTCCACTCCTATTCTTTTTAGTTTTCAAAATCCTTCTCTCGAAGATATAAATAGCCTTCCTGACTGTATTTCTTACCGCCAAACAGCTTCTTAATCCCTCCTCGGTTTACATTACCAATCGCCCCGTCCACGATTTCTTTTACTTCTGTAAGAGTTGTTGCTTCATCCAGCTTTTGTATATTACTGATACAGTTATACAATGCAAGTATTCCCATATCATCAATCTCGCATTCCTGCTCCAATGCATACGCCTTGGCAAATTCTACCAGTTCGTCACTGGTGAATACCGGTATCTTAATCCGTTCTGTAAACTTTCGCGCAAAGTTAGTGTCCCTTGCCATTACCTTTTCAATACCAGCTCTGGTATCTTCCATAATAATCAGAGTCCCCTGTGTATCCTGTTCCATCAGAAGGGATAATCTGGTCACTGCTTCCTGAGACATGTCTCCCGCTTTTTCAATAATCAGATATCCTCCCGCAATTTTCTTTAATAACTGGGATATATCTTTCTGATTCAAAGAAATGGCTGCAATCTTTCCGATTTTTCCTTTTGGATGTCTGCCGCTCTTTTGAATGGCTTTAATGATATCGGTAGCAAGTACCGTTTTTCCGCTTCCCTTTCCTCCGGTAATAAGGATATTTCCGGTTGCAGAATCATCGCGGTTTCCCCGTCTGTGAAGTGTTCCCTCCAGCACCTGACACAACTGCTGTTCCATGCCTGTCACCGGTACAAAATAGGAAAAAATCTCCTTCTGTTCTTCACTCAATGCTGTAATCGGTTCTTCTATCTCTGCAATGGAAATCTCTTCCTTGGGAATCTCTAATTCATTTCTCAGCACTTCTTCCAGATATTGGCCCGCGGTTTCGTGTATCACCTCGTCCTGCTCTTGTGCCTCCTGATGCATGGTCTCTTCCGTCAATACCTGTCCCAGGTCTTCCAGATTAAGTCCCATCTCTTCTTCCGGCAATTCAGGCTCTTCCGGCATCTCTTCTTCCGGTAGTTCCGATATCTCTTCCAGTAGTTCCGGTTCTTCCGGTATCTCTTCTTCCAGCAGTTCTGGTTCTCCTGGTATCTCCTCTTCTTCTAATGTTTCTTCTATATTTTCTTCCTGTAAATACTGTTCTGCCATCAGTTCCTGTGGTAAAACTCCTGCATCAAGCTTCGGCAGTACATCCGTCAGACGTTCCATAATCCCTTCGGCTTCATGAAGCGCTTTCGCCTTAACGGATTCCAGCTTCCTCTGTCTTGCTGTGGCCATTGCCGTCTCTGCTGCCCGCTTGGTTTTCTCCCATTCTGTCAGCACATCTTCTATGCTCATCTGTCCTGTTACCTGAGGTTCCTGTTGTTTGCTTTCCGGTACAAGGAGACTAATTTGTCCATCATAATCTTCTGCCAGAATCTCTTTGAAATCTATTTTAAGATAGTCATCTATCTCTTCATCACTTTCAATATGATCGTACTTTCCTTCTTCCTTTTCCACCGTCATCTGCAGGTACGGTATCTCTTCTACCATCTTTTTAATGGTATCCATGGTATCCGTTACTGTCTCCTGAGTTCTTGCATCCAAAATCTGCTGCATACTCTTTACAAGCTCTTTCTGCAGACTAACTGTATTAAATTTGCCCGGATTTGCTGTCACTTTGGGAATCTGTACGGTTTCCCTGACAATTTCCCCCGACTCCAGCATGTCCGTTGGACGAACTTCTACAATTCCCTCTTTATGCTGTTTAAAATGACGGTACTTATCTTCCTGCATCTTATTCAGCGGCTGGTAAAGCATCTTTAATTCCAATGCCTTTTCTACGTATTTCCCATCTCCAAACCACAAAATCAACTCATCACAAATCTCTACACACCGATCGCTGTTTCCTGCACGGTGATATAAATATGCCAATTCAAAAGCCCATTCTTCTGTATATTCACGGTCTTTAAACTCTTCTAAAATATCAATCAATTCTTCAAGTGATGCTCCGCTTACTTTTGCAATTTCATAGCGCAGCACATATCTGAGATTATCATAGGGGGCAATCTCCAGAAATTCATCATAGTATTCCTTTGCCTCCTCTAAATTTCCCATTTTCAATGCCACCAGCGTTAGCCGGTAAACAATATTTCTTCCCACAGTAGATCGGTCATATGCCATCAGAAGTATTTCTTTACTCTCTTCATATCTCTTGTTTCGGTCATATATTTCGCCTACCAGACAAAGTGTTGCTGCACTTTTTACTTTACGCCAATTAATTGCATCTGCAATTTCCATTGCTGTCTTATAATCTTTTTCCTGTACCAGATTTTTTAATTGTTCAAGTTTTAATTTATATTCGTATCTGTCCACCTATGCCACCTCTGACTCTATTAAAGGTATAGTCCCCCTGATTATCATTTTATTGCATTAAGTTTAACATATGAACCATATATATGTCAAAATTTATCCATAAAAATAGTATCCTCCAGACCACCATATTTTCGTATGATTTGCCCATAGGATACATATTTAGTATGCTTATTTTTTTTCAGAAATTTCTTTTTCTTCTTTTTCCTTTTTCTCTTCTTTTTTTCTATATTTCAGTGTATTCTCCGTCGGGTTCAGCTCCTCTGCGTCAATATAAGCGCTGGTTTCCTGGGGAAGCTTTTTCTTCTTCAATATATGATTGATAATATTACATACAATATAATAAATGACTGCAAATACCGGAACTCCCATAATCATTCCCGGAATTCCAAATAATCCGCCTCCCAGAAGAATTGCAAATACTACCCAAAAGGACGACAGCCCGGTGGAATCTCCCAGAATCTTTGGACCAATAATGTTTCCATCTATCTGTTGTAAAATCAGAATAAATACAATAAAATACAGTCCCTGAATAGGGTTTGTCAGCATAATCAGAATTGCACTTGGAACTCCTCCCAGATAAGGTCCAAAAAATGGAATTACATTCGTCACTCCCACAATCACACTGACCAAAACAGTATATGGCATCTTTAAAATATACAACACTATAAAGCATATAATTCCAATAATCAGAGAGTCCAGAATCTTTCCAGATATAAAACCGCCAAAAATCTGGTTACTCTTGTGCACCGTACGTACAATTACATTTGCTTTGTTTGCTGAAAACACTGCATACACCAGCTTTTTAGCCTGCCCTATAAATGTTTCCTTGCTCATAAGCACATATATCGAAACAATAATTCCTATAATTACATTAAATACCACCTTTACAACTGCTATCACTCCCGAAGTGAGAGAGGTAAGTATACTTCTGGTCTGAGGAAGAAAATCACTTTTCAGCCAATCTTCAAAATACTGGGTTCCTTTCTGAAGTACCAGTTCCAGATATTCTGCCGCTTTACTGTCTGCATCGATGTAGCTTCTTGCCCAGCCCATAAAACTATTTACCTGTTTGGGCAAAACTCCCATCATTCCTTCAATACTTCGATATAATTCTGGAATTACCATTTTCAAAAGAATTCCGATAATCAATGCCACAAACAGCAGTGCTCCTGCTACACTAATGGCTCTGGCGAAACGCCGAACCTTTTCCTGCTTCTTCATTCTCTTTTCTAATATTGGAATCAGGTATTTCTCCTCAAATTTCACAATAGGCGTCACTAGATAGGCAATTACAAGCCCAATAATAATAGGCTGAAGAATAACTAGCAGCCTGTTCCAAAGATGGTGTACACCCTCATATCGATATAGCAGAAAAAACACCGATATACTGGCAATAATTACAATAAAAGCCGTAAGCCCTATTGCTAAATAGGGCTTAATGTTCCAGCTTACTGTCTTTTTTTCTTTTCTTTTCCGATTTTCTTCCAAATGATTATCCTCTATAATAGTTAATCAGACAGCCCTTTAAAATAATGCTGCGTTCATCCTCTGTCAACTCTCCCATTTCCAGGGTAAACTCACTGAGGCTGTTATTTTTTACCACATATGCAGGAATTTCCGTCTTACGTTCTTCTACTGCTTTACGGACATCCGGCACAAAAATATAATCTCCATTGCTAAAAGGCAGATCTCCTTTTTGAATCAGGAATGGAAGCATTCCCCAGTTAATCAGATTGGAGCGGTAACGCTTTGTAGCATATTCATTGGCAATATTTGCCCAGCCGCCAAGTACTTTCTGACAAGATGCCGCCTGCTCTCTGGCAGAACCATCTCCCGGTTTTACTGCAAAAATAGTACTTCCATATCCAATATTTCCCTCGCCTACATTTGGGAATTTCTCATTGATTGCACTCATGACTTCTTTCAGCTCTGACACTACTTCCAGCGGACATGTTCCAGCTTCTACTGCCTTCTGCGCCTTCTGAATCTCTTTTGCCCGTCCTACATAAGCAGGGTCTTTTCTGGATAAAGTAAATTCAGCCAGTCCCAGCGGATTAGAGCGGTAAGATGAGGTCTCTCCGGAAGGAATCAGTTCATCTGTAGTGGTTATCGGATCATGAATCTCGGAAACAACTTTTAATACCATATTCTGTGACAGTTCACTCATTGCAGGCCAGTCTTTGATGTTTGGACCAAACTTAATTTCCTGTGAAGCGTCTGCAACACCTTTACTGTCAAATACACGATTTGCGTAAATATTGCTGTCAAAATGGTATTTTGGTTTTCCATAATTTACATCTATATCTGTTGCAGGTATCAGATATCCCTTATTTGCTGCAGTTGCCGCAATGGAACGGGCATCCATCAATGCTACGGATGATATCTGTCCATCCTGAAGTTTAGAGCCTTCACGGTTCGGGAAGTTTCTGGTAGAGTGACGGATAGAAAAACCATTGTTACTTGGTGTATCTCCTGCTCCGAAACATGGGCCACAGAATGCTGTCTTCATAATTGCTCCGGTTTCCATCAGTGCTGCTGCTGCTCCATTTTTCACCAATTCCATATAGATTGGAGTACTTGCTGGATATACGCTTAAGGTAAATTCATCTGATCCAATACTTGCACCTTTTAAGATATCTGCTGCATCACAAATATTTTCAAATCCACCGCCGGCACATCCTGCGATAATTCCCTGATCAACATACAGTTTTCCGTTTCTTACCTTATCTTTTAAGGTAAAGTCTACGGCTCCGTCCAGACTAACCAGCGCCTTTTTCTCACAGTCATCCAATATATCCATAAGATTTGCATTTAACTCTTCAATGGTATAGGTATTGCTTGGATGGAACGGCATTGCTATCATAGGTTTTATCTTGCTCAAATCTACTTCAATCATTCCGTCATAGTATGTTACCTGTCCCGGATTCAATTCTTTGTATTCCTGGGTTCTTCCATGAATTTCATAAAATTCACGAATGGTATCATCGGTTTTCCAGATAGATGACAGACATGTGGTTTCTGTGGTCATAACGTCCACACCAATACGGAAGTCTGCACTTAAGTTGGACACTCCCGGTCCGACAAATTCCATTACTTTATTATTTACATAACCATTGGCGAATACTTCTCCGATAATGGCAAGTGCCACGTCCTGAGGTCCTACGCCCTTTTCTGGTTTTCCAGTAAGATAAACACCTACTACGTTTGGCATATTGATGTCATAGGTTTTATCCAGCAGCTGTTTTACCAGCTCCGGTCCTCCTTCTCCCATGGCCATGGTTCCCAATGCACCGTACCGGGTATGAGAGTCTGAACCAAGAATCATCTTTCCGCCGCCTGCCAGCATTTCTCTAGCAAACTGATGGATGACTGCCTGATGAGGTGGTACATAAACTCCGCCGTATTTCTTTGCACAGGATAAACCAAACATGTGGTCATCTTCATTAATGGTTCCGCCTACTGCACAAAGTGAATTGTGACAGTTGGTCAATACGTATGGCACTGGGAATTTTTCCAGTCCGGATGCTCTTGCAGTCTGGATAATTCCAACAAATGTAATGTCATGGGATGTTAATTTATCAAATTTAACTTTCAGCTTGTCCATATTTCCAGACGTATTATGATCTGCAAGTATTCCGTATGCTATGGTATTTTTTGCTGCTTCCTCTTTGGAAACTTCTTTTCCTACTGCAGAATTAATAGCTGCTGATGCTTCTGCATTATCTGGAATTAATGTAGTTCCATTTACCAGATATGCGCCGCTGTCATATAATTTTATCATGGTTAATCCTCCTATTTTCTAAAAACAAAGTGTTTTCGACACTCGGGGTCTCCTCCCCATCAATCTTGTGGGAGAATGCGCTTTGCTGTGCCGTGTGCTGTCGCTCTTGCGACTTTTTCCTTTGGCACGCGTGTGCATCCAGCGCGGAGCGTTTTATTTTATAGGAAATGATAGACTTTCCTATAAAATGAAAAGCCGATGGAAAACCTCCCCATCGGCTTTACTATTCCTAATAACGTATTATACTGGTCTCACCTATGAATTGCAAGGCAAAATACGTTTTTTCTAAATCGCTTTTACACTGTCTAAAAACTGCTGTATAGTATCTTCTGCGGAATCAGCATATGTGAAAGTAAATACCAAAACATAATTTTCCACCTGACAAACAGCATACTTCTGAATCATTCCATTGACAGGTAAATAAACTGTGCTAAACTCCACTCCGCCATATGTCTCTTCACTTCTTTCCGGTTCTCCTGTCTCAATACCTGCACTGCTATAAGTAGTCTCTAAATTTTTAACCATCACCTCGGCATACTCTTTTGAACTCAGGACCTTGCCCGCTGTACTTTTTGTATCTTCCATTACAACCTGAATATTGGCAGCCTGATCTGCTGTAACTGCCACAACATCATAAATGGTTCCGGAAAGTCCCTTTTCAACAGAATCACTATCATAGGCCTCTTCCATCACTTCTGCCCCTGCTCCTACCAGCTGTTCAATCTGTTCATCTGAATACATGGTACAGTCTTCCGGAAATGTCACCTGAATACCCATACTCTTATTGGTGTAAACGTTTCCTTCAAAGGTTCCCCGCTCTGCTACAATTTCCTTTTGCTCCTCTTTACCGGATGCCTCTTTTGCTCCAGATTTCTTGTCATCTCCACATGCTGTCACGGAAAATGCGAGTGTCAGTGCTAAAATACCTAAAATAA
>CAZUKR010000026.1:0-25861 GCA_964620885.1 uncultured Eubacterium sp. | reverse complement strand
TGAGGAAGAAGATAGATAGAAATTTTCTCGGGAATATGATAAAATAATAATATAGTATGGCATTGTATTGTTTTATTCTATATCAGGGGGAAGAAGATGAAAAAAGCAGAGAGAAAACGCCTGGTTGCGGAAATACTCAGAGAGCTGTGCAAGTCCGGAAGAATGGAGAAGTCCAAAGAGTTCTGCCAGCATGGAAATACATCTGTATACTGGCACAGTATCCGAGTAGCATATTACAGTCTGTGCCTTGCACAATTTTTGCGTCTTACAGAGCACAGGGATGAATTAATCCGTGGCGCACTGCTGCATGATTATTTTCTATATGACTGGCATGAAAAGGATGAAAGTCATAGACTGCACGGATTTCATCATCCTAAAACAGCGCTGCGCAATGCCAGTGAAGATTTCAGGCTCAGTGAACTAGAAAAAAATATTATTTCCAGACATATGTTTCCACTGATACCTGCACCCCCTACAAGAATAGAAAGTTGGATTGTATGTCTGGTAGATAAGGGATGTTCTATTTGTGAAATCATCAGATAGTGGTTAAAGTAACAGAAGAGGGCACAGAAGCAGCAGTAATGCAACGGACAGCAAAAAAAGGACAAGGGGAGGTTCTTTTATCAGCTGAATCGGGACAATATATAGAATAATAAAGGTAGAAGCATGAAAAGAAATACGAGTGAAATAAAATGGGATAAATTGGATAATACAGCACATCTCTTCCCGGTTATTGCCGGAGAGAGCATGAGTAATGTATACCGTATTGCGGTAACACTGAAAGAGGAAATTCAGCCAGAACTGCTGCAGGAAGCATTGGAGCGGGTACTGCCATGGTTTGATGTGTTTAATGTACGGATGCGTTCCGGGGTGTTTTGGTATTATTTTGAAACGAACCAGAAACCGGCACCGGAAGTAAAAGAAGAATACCGGTACCCTTGTCAGTATATTTCCCCAAACCGGAACAAAAACTATCTGTTTCGAGTAAATTATTACAAAAACAGGATTAATCTGGAAGTGTTCCATGTGTTGACGGATGGAATGGGAGGAATTACATTTTTAAAAGAACTGACCTATCAATATCTCCGTTTGGCACATCCGGAATTAAAAGAAAAGCTGGGAGATGGACTGAGCAGTGAAACCTCACTAAACAGAGAAGACAGTTATTTGAAAAATTATAAGAAGGGGCATAAAAAAGAATATAAAACAGAACGGGCCTATCTGATTCAAGGGGAGAAGTTAAAGCCTTTGGAAATAGGAGTTATGCATGGATATATTCCCATAAGAGAATTGAAAAAAGTCTGCAACCGCTATGGAGTATCCATCAATGAATATCTGGTGGCCGCTTTTTTATGGAGCATTTACAAAGAATGTCTTCACGGAGTGAGGGAGAAACACGGGAGACCCCTCAGCTGCTGTGTGCCGGTAAACTTAAGACCATATTTTGATTCCATCACTATGAAGAATTTTTTTGTAATTGTTTCAGCAGTATTCAAACCGGAAAAGGATAACTATACCTTTGAAGAGATGGCACAGATTGTGGCAGAAAGTCTGCGAAGCCAGATTAACAAGGATAATCTGGAAAATTTATTTGCCTATAATGTATCCAATGAAAAAAACTTCATTCTGCGGGCAGTTCCTCTGTTTGTCAAGAATATTGTCATGAAATATGTGTATCGTACCAGTGCCCTTGCGAATACCACAACAGTAACCAATATAGGAAATATTCAGGTAAAGGAAGAATATCAGGAGTATGTAGACAAGTTTTATGCATTTTTGTCCATGTCCAAAGGACAGAATATAAAAGGTACCATTTGTTCTTATAAAGATACGCTGGTATTTACCATAAGTTCTAATTTGTCTGATATATCTGTTCAACGGAGATTCTTCCGCACATTGGCAAAGGAAGGGATTTCGGTACAGATAGAAACGAATGGAGTATATGAAGAATGAAGCAATGTAAAAAGTGTAATGTGGAAATTTTAGATGAAACCGACGTATGTCCTCTGTGCAAAAATGTATTGGAGGAAACAAAAACATCGGGAAGAGAAGCTACAGGTTATCCCAATGTAAAGGCAGCGGCAAGAAAGCTGAACTTCGTAGTACGCCTGTATAGTTTTATAGCCATTGTAACAGAGGTGTTACTGATTATTATTAATTACCTGACTTATGAGGGATTGTGGTGGTCTGCCATCAGTGGTATCAGTATTTTGTATTTTTATATCACGTTAAAATATTCCATTCAGAAGAGTTCCAACTATCGGTTTGTAATATGGACCCAGGTAATAGGTGCAGTCTTACTGGTAGTGGCGGTGGATAATATCGTAGGCTATCGGGGATGGTCCGTAAATTATGCATTACCTGGTGCAGTCTTACTGCTGGATATTACCATTATTGTACTTATGATTGTAAACATGGCTAATTGGCAGAGCTATATCCTGATGCAGATACTTACGGTGCTGGTGTCCCTCGCATGTCTGCTGATGTGGTGGCTTCATCTTATAACCAGTCCCCTGTTTACCCTGGCTGCAGCAGGGGTATCAGCAGGCCTGTTTTTAGCAACACTGATATTTGGTGACCGTAAGGCAAAGGCAGAACTGAAGAGAAGGTTTCACGTATAAGGAGGAAGTATGGCTCAGGTCAGCACAACAGGAAGGATTATCCGGGAGATGATTGCCCATGTAACCAACGATAATCTTATCGGAAGAAAAATCAAGACTGGAGAGCTTCGTAAAAAACTGGTAGAACCCAGATGGAGATGTCCGGACTGCTTTCGGTTGCAGGAGATAGAAATGCCATGCTTCCAGATGGAATATTTGTCCCGGAAAGAAAAACCAAGAAAAGATTATGTGATTTTACAGCTTCATGGCGGCGGTTATATTGGAGCAATGCGCAACGCTTACCGCTCTTTTGCAGGATTATATTGTGAAGTGAGTAAAGGAATGAGTGTACTGACCATTGACTATCGGGTAGCGCCGGAGTATGGGTATCCCTCTGCATTAGAGGATGCAGTTACAGCTTATGAATGGCTGAAAAAGTCAGGCTGGCGCAGCAGGCAGATTATTGTAGCAGGTGATTCCGCAGGAGGCGGGCTGGCTCTTGCACTGTGTATGTATCTAAAGGATCATAAATGTAAACTGCCAGGTGGGCTGGTGCTGATGTCTCCCTGGACAGATCTGACTGCCAGCGGCCCATCTTATGAAGATAATTACGAGAGGGATCCGTTGTTTGGAAATACCAGAGACAGCCTTATTTATAACAGGGATTATGTGGGAATGCATAATCCAACACATCCTTATATCTCACCATTGTTTGGAGAATATGAGGGCTTTCCTCCCATGCTGATTCAGGTGGGGGAAGTGGAGATGCTGTTAAGTGATTCCGTAGGGGTTGCCTATAAGGCAAAGAAGAAGGGGACCCGGGTGCGGCTTCATGTTTATAAAGGAATGTTTCATCTATTTCAGATGGGAATGATGCTGATGCCGGAATCTAAGGCGGCATGGGCAGAGATTGGAAGATACTTTGAAGTGGTCACAGGAAAATAAAGCCAATGACTCTTTACGATACTAGAAATGGGAATCACATGATGCGTGATTCCCATTTCTAGATAATCCCTTTGTTATATCAGATGTGAAACCGGCAGATATGCGGGAACTCCATCTTTAAATGCAACCTCTGGTTCTCCCTGAATCAGGGGTTTTAGATAGGATATCATATCTGGAGTGATATCATTTCCGGAAGAGCTGATAAAATCAGCAGGAACAGATTTTACCCCGTTGGCAATTTCAGATACAGGAGCGGAACCATAGGAAACAGTATACGGTGTGTTGGAATCACGGGAAATAGTAATCATTTTACTGGTTTCGCCATTGCCCGCAAGGGTAACACCAAAGCGCCCTTCTTCAAAAGCTTCATTCAGATCAGTTAAGGAAGCAATATGTGCTCCACAGCGTTGCAGAATATTTATTTCAATAGAACGAACCTTTACATGAAGGCGTTCCTGAACCAGATATTCCAGTGTTTTCCCGGCTCCGCTTAACTGACTGTGTCCAAAGTTGTCTACCGCACCGGTAGAGGCGCTGATGTAATTACCGTCCTTATCCCGGATTCCTTCAGAAACAGCAACAACCACATTATTACGTTGATTCAGCAGATTGCTTACATCGGATAGAAAAGTCTCGGTATCAAATGCACATTCCGGAAGGTAAATCAGGTGGGGAGCAGAAGAATATTCATTTCTTGCAAGAGCTGAAGCTGCCGTAAGCCATCCCGCATCACGTCCCATAATTTCTACAATAGTTACACTCTTTAAGCGATAGATTAAAGTATCATGTGCTATTTCCAGAATGGAAGAGGCAACATATTTTGCAGCAGATCCAAATCCCGGTGTATGGTCTGTGATACATAAATCATTGTCAATGGTCTTAGGAATACCGATTACACAAATTTTGCTTCCAATGGAAGCACCATAGGCAGAAAGCTTGTTCACAGTATCCATAGAATCATTTCCCCCAATATAGAAGAAGGCTCCGATATTCAGTGCTTCAAACTGCTGAAAAATAAACTGGTAAGGGGTAGGGTCCTTTTCAACTTCTGGTAGTTTAAAACGGCAGGAGCCAAGGTACATGGCAGGGGTTTTTTTCAGAAGATCCAGAGTAGCCGTTTCTTTAAAGGTATCTGTAAGATCCAGGTATCGTTCTTCTAAAATACCTGTAATTCCATTTAAAGAGCCATATATACGGTCAAAATCCGGATGTTCCAATACTCCTTTGATAACGCCGGCAAGGCTGGAGTTGATGGCGGCAGTAGGTCCGCCAGATTGAGCCACAAAACAGTTTTTCATTTGAAATCTCCTTAATACTTAATAAATATGTTTTCCTATGGAAATCTTATAACAGAAATGGAGAAAACGCAATAGATATGTTGTTCTAACTTTTGAGAAGCAACTTACGGCACTATTACGTTAATTAAATAAAGTAATAGATAATAATTGACAAATATGAGAAAAAGTATGAAAAAATAAGCAAAATTACCTGCAAATACCAGAAAAAAGATATAGTACAATCAAAAAAAGTATGCTATACTCTAGGATATTAAAAGAGTGTTTGCCACAGAAAGACGAATGTACATAAAAAAACATTTGTCTGCACAATGCGCACAATAACAATTAGCAAATTTATTGAAGTAAAATATTAAAGCGGTAGCGCGTTGGCTTGCCGCCAATTTGAAGCTATGCTATAATGTAGCGCATGTTTATAAGGTTTTTTGAGCCAAATTTCTACGATATGAGCACATGGGTGTTTATATAGATAAATTATCTAAGGAGGAAACATTATGAAAAAGAAATTAATTTCTCTTTTTCTGGTTGGAGTACTTGCCGCAGGCATGATTGCTGGATGTGGTAAGCCGGAAGAGAAAAAAGGTTCTTCAACAGAAGAGCAGGGGAAAAAAGATGACAAAGACGTTACTTACAGTAACAAACAGGTTGTTATTGGTGATTTCACTGAAAACAGTGGTGACATTCAGCCACACTGGGTGAATGGTGGAGCTGATTATAACGTTTACAAAATGGTAAGTGGTCCTATGGGGTTGGGAACTGTAGATGTTGACAGAGAAGGAAACTGGGTTTATAACGAGAAGAACGTTGTAGAAAAGGTAGAAGAGACTGAAAATGAGGATGGAAGTAAAACATGGACTTATACCCTCAAAGACGGTTTGAAATGGAGCAATGATGAGGCAATCACTGCAAAAGATTATGTCTTTTACTATCTGTTCTGGTCTTCCAATGAAGTTCAGGTTGACTTAGAAGCAGCAAACGCTTCTATTGTTGGACAGTATTTAAAAGGATATGAGGCATATGCAACTGGTGAAACAGATGTGTTAGAAGGTGTTAACTTAATTGATGATAAAACCTTTGCGGTTACTATTGATGCCCAGTGGCTTCCATTCTTTTATGGAAAAGCTCTGGCAGCAGCACAGCCTGAATATATGAAGGGCTGGGTTCCAGAGGATGTAACAATCGAATCAACGGAAACAGGAACAAAATTCTCCGATAACTTTACAGCAGATCACATTGGGGATCAGGTAAATGAATATAGATATCACCCAACTGCATTTGCAGGAGCCTATATATTAGATTCTTATGATGAAAATGGATATGCTTATACATTGAAGAGAAATCCAAATTATCCTGGAAACTTTGAAGGACAGAAAGCCAACATTGAAACAGTTGTATACAAGCATACACCACAGGATACCATGATGGATCAGTTAAAGACAGGTGCTGTTGATATCCTCCTTCAGTGTACAGATGGAACTGAAATCGAAACAGGACTTGATATGGTAGAAGAAGGTGGATTTGGTTACGTGAATTATCCTCGTGCAGGATATGGTATGATTTCCTTTAAATGTAATCAGGGATCAACACAGTTTCAGGAAGTACGTCAGGCAGTTGCATACTTACTGGATAGAAATGCATTTGCACAGACCTTTACTGGAGGACATGGAATTGTTGTTCACGGACCTTACGGTTCTCAGCAGTGGATGGTGGACGAATATGCAGATGAAGTGGATACTCTGAATTCTTATAATTACAGTCTGGACTCTGCAGTAAAGGTACTGGAAGAAGGCGGATGGGTATATAACGAAGATGGTTCTGATTATTCCGGAAGCGGAATTCGTTATAAGAAACTGGAAGATGGTACGATGATGCCATTAGTAATTGAATGGTTCTCATCTGAAAACAACTCTGTATCTGACCTGATTGTAACAAGCTTACAGCAGAATCCGGATCTTGCAGAGGCGGGTATGCAGATTAACCAGACAGTTGGTACCTTTACCGAGCTACTGCAGTATTACTATGATGTTAGCGAAGAAAATCCATATCAGATGTTCAACCTTGCCAATGGCTTTGGTAACCCATATGATATGGCAGTATACTATGAGCCAGGCGGAGCTTCTAACGTGAATGCCATTTCTGATCAGGAACTGTATGATAATTCTCTTGCAATGAACCAGACTGAAGAGGGCGATAGTGAAACATATGTGGCTAACTGGTTTAAATTTATCCAGAGATGGAATGAATTAATGCCGGAAGTTCCACTGTATTCTAACGATTACCATGACTTTTTCTCAGATAAAGTACATGACTATGAAGAAGATGGATACAACTGGGATGTTCCTTCTGCAATTCTTTATACAAATATTAAATAATTATTTAGAGATAGAAGTAGAAGATTATAAGTTAAGTGTTTAATTATGGAAAGAATAGGGTATGCAGGTGCAAATGAGCAGTCCATATCCTGTTCTTTTCTATGGTAAATGTTATTGGCATTCTTTGATCGTTTCTTTTGGAATGGGATCAAAAGGGCATGTCAAGATTTTGTTCCTAAGGAAATGAATAAAAAATTATGTGAAAGTTGGTTGAATTATGTTAAAGTACATTGGAAAAAGACTGATTTACATGGTGGGTGTCTTTTTTGTAGTATCCGTCATAATGTTCGCTTTATTTAATAATGTACCGGGTGACCGTGCCCTGAACCAGGTTGCATCAGTCAGAGGAAAGGTTTCGGACGAACAGTTTCAGTATATGTATGAACAGGCAAGAGATAAGCTTGGATTAGATGATCCGATTCCGGTCCGCTATGTAAAATGGATGGGGAATTTATTGCAGGGTGACCTTGGTTACTCTACCTTTTATAAAAAAGATGTTATTAAAGTTGTTGGAACGCCATTAAAAAATACGATATTTATAAATATATTTGCGACAATACTGGCATTGGTGATAACGATTCCATTAGGTATCCGCTGTGCAGTAAAAAAGTTTTCTAAATTTGACAATACGGTGCAGGTGCTGACAATTGTCGGCTATAGTGTGCCTATCTATATAATTGGTCTGGTATTTATCTATATATTCGCGGTAAAGCTCAGGTGGCTGCCAATCAGTGGTATGAATTCACCGAACTTCCAGGGATCTGGTATTGCAGCATTTGCGGATCGTATGTATTACCTGGCACTGCCATTAATCGTAATGACCATAGCGTCTCTTGGGGGTATGACACGTTATGTACGTGCGGCAATGATTGATGCTCTGCGCATGGACTATGTCCGCACTGCAAGGGCAAAAGGTTTGAAAGAAAAAGTTGTTATTTATTCTCATGCATGGCGAAATGCATTATTATCAGTAATCACTCTGATTATCGGGTGGTTTATGAATGTATTTATGGGCTCTATTATTGTGGAGCAGATCTTCCAGTTAAATGGTATTGGTAAGATGTATTATGTTTCACTGATGAATCAGGACTATGATGTAGCATTGGCAATTCAGATGTTATATTGTGTAATTACGCTGATTAGTAACCTGGTTACAGACTTAAGCTATGGCATTGTAGACCCGAGGGTCCGTATTAACAAATAGGAGGAAAAGGAATTATGAGTAAAGACAACAATAATAATAAGAGACATTCTTTTTCCCTTATGAAAAGACTTTTCGGAGGAAAAAGTAAGAATATAGAAATGGACATTTTGCAGGAAGAAGCGATGCAGAGTCCAATGCGTACGATTGTGAGAAACTTTGCTTCTAATAAACTGGCAATGGGCGGAGTAATTATGTTCCTGTTAATCTTCCTGACTGTAATAATTGGACCTATCTTTTATCCTATTCAGCTAAGTGAGAAAGAAGAGACACAAACGAATGTAGCTCCAGGCAGGGATATGATGGATGTGCCAAAAGAGCTTGCTGAAAATGTCAAAGAAATCTCTGCAGGATCTACTTTTAGTGTGGGGGTGGATAATGACGGCAAGGTTTATGTTTGGGGACGTACAAAGGTAAGCGGAAAAACCGATGTAAAAGAAGATATGCCGTCTCAGGAAGAGTTGGGAAATGTAGTCTCGGTATCAGCAGGATACGATCATATCATAGCATTAAATGAGGAAGGTAAAGTAATCTGCTGGGGAAGTGACCGTATGGGGCAGTCCAAAGTTCCTATGGATGCCACCAGAAATGGTAAGATTATTCAGGTTGCTGCCGGTTATCAGATGTCTTATATTCTGACAGACAGAGGAAAAGTAGTATATTGGGGTAATGAAAACCTCAATGATGTAAGAGCAACCAAGAAGAATGGAAATGGAACCATTGCTAAAATTGCTGTTGCCAATAATACCCTGATGGGATTAACAAAAAATGGAGAAGTGGTGCATATGGGAAATCAGGGTTCTGACATCCATAATATCCCGGAAGATTTAGGGAAAGTAGTGGATATCACAACAACTGCCAATACCTGTGCAGCACTAACAGAAGATGGAACTATCCGTATCTGGGGAAAAGCCAGCAAAAACGAAAGGAATATTCCGGAGTTTGATGGAAATGTCATTTCGATGACAGGAGGAAGAACCCACTTCACTATTTTGACAGATGAAGGGAAGGTATATTCCTGGGGAAATAATAATAAGAAACAGGCAGAGGTTCCAAAGAGTGCAGTGAATGTAAAGGCTGTGTACACCGGTTCCTATCAGAATTATGCAATTACAGATTCTGGAGAATTAGTAACCTGGGGCTTAAAAGGATACCTTATGGGAAGCGATGATCTTGGAAGAGATGTATTTGCAAGACTGTTAAATGGTGGACGTATGACGATGACCATTGGAGCCATTGCAGTTGTGATTTCTACCATGATTGCTATTATTGTGGGAGGAATTTCCGGGTTTTTTGGAGGCTGGATAGATATTATCCTGCAGCGTTTGACGGAAATTGTGTCCTCCCTGCCATTTTTGCCTATGGCGATGATTTTGACCTCTATTATTGGAAATAGTCTGTCAGAAAACGCAAGAATTACATTGATTATGACAATTCTGGGTATTTTAAGCTGGCCCAGCCTTGCAAGACTGGTCCGTGCACAGGTGCTGGCAGAGCGTGAAAAAGAGTTTGTTACAGCGGCGAATGCCATGGGTGTAAAACGGCTTTCCATTGTATTCCGTCATATCATTCCAAATGTAATTTCCGTTATCATCGTATCTGCCACACTTGATTTTGCAACCTGCATGTTAACAGAGTCAACCCTGTCTTATTTGGGATTTGGTGTGAAACTGCCCCGTCCTACCTGGGGTAATATGTTAAACGGATGCGTGAATTCTGTGGTTATAAAGATGTACTGGTGGAGATGGGTATTCCCGGCAATTATGCTGAGTATCTGTGTCATCTGTATCAACATGATTGGGGATGGTCTTAGGGATGCAATTGACCCGAAATCAAATGAACGGTAGAAGGAGGAAAGCATATGGCTTTATTAGAAATAAATGATCTTCATACCTTTTTTGAAACAAAAAGAGGTACGGTAAAGGCTGTAAATGGCGTTTCCTATTCGGTAGAACCGGGAAAGACACTTGGAGTCGTAGGAGAAAGCGGCAGTGGTAAAAGTGTATCCGCCATGAGCATCCTGAAACTATTAGATGGGAATGGCCAGATAGCCAGCGGCGAAATAATTTTTGATGGGAAAAATCTTGCAGATGTATCTGTAAAAGATATGTGCAAGATCCGTGGAAATGAAATTTCAGTTATTTTCCAGGAACCAATGACCAGTTTGAACCCAATTTTTACAATTGAACGTCAAATCAGCGAGCCTTTTCTTATTCATCAAAGGATGAGTAAGAAAGAGGCTGCTGCAAAAGTAATAGATATGCTGACGGATGTGCGTATTCCCAATCCTGAGGCAGTGGCAAAGCAGTATCCTCATCAGTTATCCGGTGGTATGCGTCAGCGTGTTATGATTGCCATGGCTCTTGCCTGTCAGCCGAAACTCTTAATTGCAGATGAGCCTACCACAGCTTTGGATGTTACAATTCAGGCTCAGATTCTGAAATTGATGAATGAGCTTAAGGAAGAAAAAGGAACTTCTATTTTATTTATTACTCATGATCTTGGTGTTATTAATGAAATGGCAGATGATGTTGCGGTTATGTATTGCGGACAGGTTGTGGAGATGGCAGCGGTAGGTTCTGTTTTTGGAAGCAACACGTATCTGCATCCTTATACCGAAGGGCTGCTGTATTCGATTCCAAGACTGGATACGCCGGCAGGAGTGAGACTGGATGCAATTCCAGGAGCAGTTCCTCATCCATTGGATTTACCAAAAGGATGTAAATTTGCACCGCGCTGTAAATATGCTACAGATAAGTGCCGTGAGGAAGAACCGGGACTTTTAGAAGTAGAACCGGGACATAGGGTACGCTGCTTTTATCCGAAGAAAGGGGAAAGAAACGAATGAGTCAAGACAAGAAAGTGTTAATGAAAATTTCTAATCTAAAACAGTATTTCCCTATTGGAAAGAAGCAGATTGGGAAGCCCCAGATGTCTGTAAAAGCAAATGACGGAATTTCCCTTAATATTTATGAAGGAGAAACCTTTGGGCTGGTAGGAGAAAGCGGATGTGGAAAATCTACATTTGGTCGTACCCTTCTCCAGTTATATAAGCAGACTGGCGGACGTTCTGTATATTATGGCCGTACTGTAGAAGATTTTGATTTAAAATATGTAGAAGATATTTTTAATAATCTTTCTGAAAGAAAGAAAAAATGTGAAGATCTTCGTGCAAAAGCAAAAAAGGCACATGTGGAATATGAAAAAATGCCGGATGGAATTGCAAAGAAGGCAGAGGCACAGAAATTAAGTGAGTTATCAGGGGAAGCAGATAACTATCTTCTGGATATCACAGCTTTGATTGGCGGAATCTATACAGCCTCTAATTTGAGTGAGATTGGAAAAGTATACAGCGCAGAGTATAGTGCTATGAAAGAGACCCGGCGGCTGAAAAGGCAGATAGAAGAACTTCAGAAAAAGGGCAAATCAGAAGAGAAAATAAAGTCTTTAGAAGCCCAGATTTCAGTACTGGAAAAAAAGATAGAAGTGGAACTGGCTGAAATTGCAGAGTTCAGAAAGAAATGTAAGGAGAATCCGGATTTTGATTTATATGAAAGTCAAAAGGACAATGGAATTAACCTGGCAAATCTTACAGATGCAGAAATGCGTTATTTAAGAAGAGATTTACAGTTGATTTTTCAGGATCCATATTCTTCTCTGAATCCAAGAATGACAGTAGGACAGATTATCGGAGAAGGACTTCATGCACATGGACTGTTTCGTAAAGGGGATTCTTCCATGCAGGATTATATTATGGAAGTAATGGAAAAGTGTGGACTGGCTTCTTACTTTATTCACAGGTACCCCCATCAGTTCTCCGGCGGTCAAAGACAGCGTATTGGTATTGCAAGGTCTCTGGCAGTGAATCCAAAATTTGTAGTATGTGATGAAGCCGTATCTGCTTTGGACGTATCCATCCAGTCACAGATTATCAATTTGCTTTTGGATTTAAAAGAACAAAACAATCTGACTTACCTGTTCATTTCACACGATTTGAGTGTTATCAAATACATCAGTGACAGAATTGGTGTTATGTATCTTGGTAATATGGTGGAATTGTGTGAGACCCAGAAATTGTTTGAACATCCTTATCATCCATATACAGAAGCACTTTTATCTGCAATACCAACTACAGATGTTGACAGTAAAAAAGAAGCAATTATTCTGGAAGGTGATATTCCAAGCCCCATAAATCCGCCAAAAGGATGTAAGTTTCATACCAGATGCCGTTACTGTACAGAAATATGTGAACATGTAATACCAGAATTTGAAGAAGTGGCACCGGGGCACTTTGTGGCATGTCACCATAAACTAGGTGTAGAAGAGAATAAATAGGTGATATAATGATGTTTCAAAAAAAGATAGAGCGTGCATTAAAAAATTTGCATGAGCAGGGGGATGATTCTCAAGAGGAAAAACCTGACTTGGAAAAACATGATGTTTTAGCCATGATGATTGCGGCTTTTGTAACACTTGTACCGATTGCATTACTGGTACTTGTTGGAATCTCATTATTTGGATATTTCTTTTTAATGCATTAAAGGAAGGAGACTGTTAAGGCAGTCTCCTTTTTCTATATCTAGTCGAAAATGTCGAAAAATGTACAATATTTAGAGGATAAGACTTGACAATATTAGACAAAGAAAATTATAATGTTAGTTAGTGAAAGTGGGTAACTGTATTAGTAGGAGCATAGGACAATTTATGATAGAAAAAATAAAAAAAGAAATATGCTGCGTGATGGAGAAAAACAAGATTTTGCTAGCAGTGGGACTATTTTTGGTAATACTGGCGGTTACAGGAACGTACTTCTATCGAGAATCTGTTGCAGCCGCCGCCACAGTGGGAACGGTAAATACAAATAGTGGTAGTCTTAGTGTGCGCAATGGTCCAGGAACTACGCATAGTAAAATAGGGACACTTGCCAAAGGAACCACGGTAACCATTTTGGGGGAAGAGAGCGGTTGGTATCGGATTGCTTATGGAGGTGGCGAGGGCTATGTGTCAAAAGACTACATCGGAAATGTTCATATGCAGGAAACAGATGATAAATATTATAAAAGCTTATTAAAGGCTGGGTTTACAGAAAGTTATGCTCAATCTCTGGCACTGCTTCATAGTCAATATCCAAATTGGCAGTTTGAACCGGTAATTACCGGGCTAAACTGGACAGATGTTATCAGCGAAGAAAGTAAACTAGGAAAAAATTTAATACAAAAAAATGGAAATGATGCTCAGAAATCTACTGCGGTGGGAGCTTATGATTGGCAAAGCGATTCATGGTACGGATTTGACGGGGCATCTTGGGTATGTGCCTCGGAAGCAATGATTTCTTATGCCATGGATCCTAGAAATTTTCTGGATTCTGAGAATATTTTTCAGTTTGAATCCTTAAGTTACCAGCCCTATCAAACCAAAGAGGGAACAGCGCAATTGCTGAGTGATACTTTTATGGCTGGGAACTATAAAGATACGGATGGTAAAAAGAAAAGTTACGCAGATACCTTTTTGAAAACAGGCAGCGACCTTGGGGTAAGCCCCTATCATCTGGCAGCGAGATGTAAACAGGAGCAGGGAACTAAAGGAACCAGCGATAGTATATCAGGAACTTATAGCGGATATAAGAATTATTTTAATTATTTCAATATAGGGGCATATGCAGCAAACGGGAAGACAGCAGTAGAAAATGGACTTGTTTATGCAAAAGCGCAGAAATGGAACAGCAGATATAAATCCATATTAGGCGGCTCTACAGTAGTGGCAAATAATTACATATTAAAAGGGCAGAATACCATATATTTTGAAAAGTTTAATGTAGTAAACGCTTCAAATCTGTATGGTCATCAGTACATGACAAATGTACAAGCGGCAATCAGTGAGGGGAAAAGTTCTAAAAAGGCATATTCGGACTTGAATCAGGCATTTGTATTCCGAATACCTGTGTATAACAATATGCCAGAGGCACCATGTGCTATGCCAACAGGAGGAAATCCGAATAACTGGCTATCCTCTTTGAAGGTGGACAAATATAGCATGACTCCATCCTTTCAGGGAAGTGTAACAAAATATTCACTTATTGTAGACCAAAGTGTTAAGAGCATTAAGGTAAGTGCTTCTCCTGTGGCATCCACATCTACGGTAAGTGGTAGTGGGACCATTAAGCTGGATTATGGAAAGAATAAGATTTCTATTGTATGTAAGGCACAAAATGGTGAGAAGAAAACCTATACCTTGAATGTGGTAAGAAATAAACCGGAAGGTGGTTCAAATACAGGAAATGCAGGGAATGTCACATACGGTGACATAAATCAGGATGGAAAAATCTCTAATTCTGATTTAGTGCTACTGAAAAAGCAGATATTGAAAATAGAAAATTTAACTGGTGATAACTTTGCCGCAGCAGATATAAACCAGGATGGCAAGGTTTCTAATGTAGATTTGGTAATGATGAAGAAACATATTCTGGGAATCGAAACAATTAAGCAGTAGAGAGAGGAGCAATGTAATGAAAGGAATAAAAAAATATTTTGCAATGATAGCGGTAATTATAATGGCAATAGCAGTACTGCCTTCTATACCGGTATATGCCAGTGGGAAGGTGGTAGTTGCGGTGTCTGCCTCCAGCTTGAATATAGGAGATACGGTAACTGTGACAGCAACTGCCCAAGGACCAGGTGGGGAACAAACCACGGCTATGCTGGGATTTAACTATGATAGCAGTAAGCTTTCCTTTGTAAGCTGCAGCGATTCTACTTATTCCGGTGGGGGAGGGGGATACGTAGGCGTGGTGGCTGAGAAGGCATCCATTACATTGAAAGCAACAGCTGCCGGAAGTGCATCGGTATCCGTAAGTGGTTCAGATGGAGTTATATTTTCTAGTGGGGAAGAAGTGGGAGAATTGTCTGCCGGTGGAACCACAATTACAATAAATAATGCTGCGGGATTAAGTGATAACAATGAAGACGAGGTGGGAACGAATAATAGCGCCGGAGAAAATAACGCCAATCAGTCAGGGGATAACAGTCTCGCATCACTGAAAATTTCGCCAGGTACTTTATCGCCAGCATTTAAGTATTCTACTACCAGTTATACAGCAAATGTAGGGGAAGATGTAACAGAGATTGCAGTAGATGCCAAAGCTTCCAACGGCAAGGCAACAGTAGAATCAGTAACAGGAAATACGGATCTTAAAGCAGGAGCCAATACTGTTAGTATTGTGGTAAAGGCAGAAAATGGAACCACAGCCACATATAAGATTGTAGTAACAAGGGGCGGGGCTGCTGAGAATCCAGAGGAAAAAGAGCCAGAGGAAACAGAAGAAACAGGAGAAGAAGATCCGGAAGCAATTACGATTAATGGGCATGACTTTAATCTGGCGGCAACCATTCCGGAAGACAAAGTTCCGGAGGAATTTACCAAAACAACAGTGAATTGTAAGGGACAGGATGTAGAGGCACTGCAGTTTGATAAAGGAAATGTAATTTTAGTATATCTTACAACACCGGATACAGAAGTAACTAATATGCTGGCAGTTTACGATCAGGAAAGTGGGATTATTTATCCCTTTGTTAAGGTGACGATGGGAAACAGCTATTATATTATTTTGAACCCACCGGCACAAACAGAACTTTCTGAGATGTATGCTGCTACTACCGTTGAGCTTGGAGAATACGGTACAGTTTCTGCTTATGGAAATCAGGATTCTGAACTCAGTGATTTTTATTTGCTGTATGCTATCAGCAACAACGGAAATACTGGATGGTATCAATATGATAAGGCAGAAGGAACACTTCAGCGTTATATTGAGCAGGAAGTAGAGGGCACCGGAGAAGAGGAAGCAAATGCGGACATGAAGAGTCTGCAAAATGCATATGATAAATTGAATAAGCAGTATAGCAAGGAAAAAAGTTTTTCCAGAAAAGCAATGGCAGTATTGATTTTCTTAGTGGCAGTACTGATTATTGTAATTGTGAATCTCCTTCTTCGTGGAAAAAAGGAAGATGACGAGTGGGAAAATGATTTTGAAAAAGTGCCAAAAAGATTTTCAAAGAAAATAGAAGAAAAGCCAAGAGAAGAAATAAAAGAAGAGACGAAAGAAGAGCCGAAACAGGAAAAGAGCATACCGAGGAAAAAAGAAAAGGTGCCAATGGATGAACCATTGCCAGAAGAAAAGGATGATTTTGAGGTTATTGATTTAGATGACCTGTAAAAGGTGATACTATGTTTATTGAAATTGATTTTAACAGTGATGAAGCCATTTACATACAACTGCGGAATCAAATTGTATTTGGAATAGCAACAAATAAGTACCAGGAGGGACAGTCCCTTCCTTCGGTGCGGCAACTGGCAGAAAATATTGGAATTAATATGCATACAGTAAATAAAGCCTACCATGTGTTGCGGCAGGAAGGTTTCATTAAGTTAGACAGAAGAAATGGAGCTGTGATTTTTCTGGAAGAGGGAAAAATACAGGCAGTACAGGAAATGAAAGAAACAATGCGGGTGATTTTGGCAAAAGCAATATGTAAAAATATCTCTCAGGAAGAAGTACATGAGTTGATAGACGAGATATTTGAAGAAGATTATTTTTAGGAGGACAGCAATGCAGAAACAGTATACGCAGAAAGCCAAGAAGGCATTAGGAATGGCAGAGCGGTTATCAAGACAGATGCACCACAATTATATTGGAACAGAACATATTCTGGTTGGGCTTATTCAGGAAAAGACAGGAGTAGCCGCTTTGGTGCTGAAGGAGAATCGTGTGGAAGGGGAGAAGCTGCTGGAGTTAATCAGAAATTTGATTGCACCGGGAGAAGGAGTGCTTTTGCTGGATGAAGACGGTTATTCTCCGCGGACAGAAAATGTATTGGAAAATGCTCAGAAGGAAGCGGAACGATTCCGGAGTGACGAAATTGGAACAGAACATCTGCTTCTGGCTATATTAAAAGAAAATGAGTCTGCAGCGGTGCGCCTTTTGAATACAATGGGGATTAATCTGCAGAAACTTTATATTGATCTTTTGGTTGCCATGGGAGAAGAAGGCAATTTTTCAAAGGAAGATTTAAAGCCGGCAAAGTCCAGAAAGAAGAATCTGGAGATAACACCGGTACTGGATCAGTTTTCCAGAGATTTAACAAAACTGGCAGGGGAAGGCCAGATGGATCCAGTAATTGGAAGAGAAGGTGAGATACGAAGGGTAATTCAGATATTAAGCAGAAGGGGCAAGAATAATCCTTGTCTGATTGGTGAACCAGGTGTGGGAAAAACAGCAATAGCAGAAGGGCTTGCACAGCAGATTGCTATGGGAGTAGTTCCAAGTTCCGTGGCAGGAAAACGTGTGGTGACACTGGATTTATCCAGTATGATTGCTGGTTCCAAATACCGTGGGGAATTTGAAGAACGGATTAAGAAAGTAATCAAGGAAGTAGTCAAAGCCGGAAATATCCTGCTGTTTCTGGATGAGCTCCATACTATTATTGGAGCTGGTGGAGCTGAAGGTGCAATGGATGCCTCCAATATTTTGAAGCCGTATCTGGCACGAGGAGAAATTCAACTTATCGGAGCCACCACGGTAGAAGAGTATCGGAAGTATATTGAAAAAGATGCTGCACTGGAACGACGTTTCCAGCCGGTGATGATAGAAGAGCCATCAACGGAAGAAACAATCGAAATTCTGGAGGGACTGCGCAGTTTTTATGAAAAGCATCATCAGGTGAAGATTACTGATGAAGGACTGGAAGCAGCAGTAAAATTATCAGAACGATATATTTCAGATCGATTCCTCCCGGATAAAGCCATTGATCTCATGGACGAAGCTGCTGCAAAAGTTCGCCTTGAAGGTGTGAAGGCAGCAGCGCCTATACAGGAATTGCAGATTCAGATTCGTGGTCTGGAGGAAGAATTAGAGCAGTCTATTCAATCCATGGACTTACCAGAGGCATCACGAATTAAGGAAGAGAAAGAAAAATTACAAAAACAATATGAGGAACTCCGTAAAAAGGCTGGAAAAGATTCCAGAAGAAAGAAACCGCAGGTAGGAGAAAATGAGATTGCAGAGGTAGTTTCCCAGTGGACCAAAATTCCAGTAAAGAAACTGGCAGAAGAAGAAACCGCAAAATTGCGAAAACTGGAATCAATACTCCATAAACGTGTAGTAGGACAAGAGGAAGCGGTAAGTGCTGTGGCAAAGGCAGTGCGCAGGGGAAGAGTAGGACTCAAGGACCCTAACCGCCCAATTGGATCATTTCTATTTTTAGGACCAACTGGTGTAGGAAAAACAGAAATATCCAAAGCTCTTGCAGAAGCAATTTTCGGAACAGAGCAGGCAATGATTCGAGTGGATATGTCCGAGTACATGGAGAAACACAGCGTATCTAAGATGATTGGTTCTCCGCCAGGATACGTAGGATATGAAGAAGGGGGACAGCTTAGCGAGAAGGTAAGACGTAATCCTTACTCTGTCATCCTGTTTGATGAAATAGAAAAGGCCCATCCTGATGTATTTAATATTCTGCTTCAGGTATTGGATGACGGCCATATTACAGATGCTCAGGGACGAAAAATCGATTTTAAAAATACCATTATTATTATGACATCCAATGCAGGAGCACAGTCTATCATTGAACCCAAACAGCTGGGCTTTGCTTCGGTAAATGATGCAAAACACAATTATGAGATGATGAAGAACGGGGTTATGGAAGAGGTGCGCAGAATTTTCAAACCGGAATTCTTAAACCGTATTGACGAAACCATTGTATTCCATGCACTCACGAAAGAAGATATGAAGAAGATTGTAACACTTCTGACGAAAACCTTAATCAATCGATGCCAGAGCCAGATGGGAATTACATTGAATATCACACCTGGAGTGAAAAAATATATTGTAGAAGAAGCATATGATCCTAAGTACGGAGCCCGTCCATTACGCCGTATGATACAGAGCAAGATTGAAGATGGACTGGCAGAGGAAGTGCTGGCGGGAAGAGTAAAAGAAAAAGATACTGTCAATGTAGTTCTGCGAAAAAAGGAAATTGCATTTGTAATATAAGAAATTGTATATAAATAAAAATATGGCTGGAAAAAAGACTCAAATTATTATATAATATGAGTACAAAGAACGCAGGACAAAAATGTCTGTTAACAGGAGGGTAATAAAATGGCTGTAGTAGAAGAGCTGATTTGTACAGAGAATGGAACCATTAGTTTTGGTAATTATGTATTAGCATCCAAATCAAAGGTAGAGGATTTTGAGTTTGCAGGTGATTTATATAAGGTGAAGACCTTTAAAGAGATTACAAAACTTGAAAAAAACGGTATGTTTGTATATGAATCCGTACCAGGAACAGCCGTACATCATCTGCAGGCGACAGAAACAGGCATGAAGTTTGAAGTAGAAGGAACAGAGGATGCACAGATTACACTGGAATTAGAAGAAGAAGTAGAATATGGTGTATTTGTAGATGGTGTGAATGTTGGTCACATGAAGACAAATCTTGGCGGCAAGCTGAGTCTGAGTGTAGAGTTGAATGAAGGTGTTTCAGTTTCAGTTAAGATTGAAAAAAAAGCCGAATAGAGTAAGCAGGTATGAGAAAGGGACTGTTGCATTTGCAACAGCCCTTTTACGCGTAAAGGAGAAGAAAGATGGCAAAGGGGAAGACCGTTACGGTGTATTTCTGCCAGTCTTGTGGCTATGAGTCGTCCAAGTGGATGGGGCAGTGCCCTGGATGCCGGGAATGGAATACATTTGTAGAAGAAAATGTAGAAAAGAAAACTGCCGGAAAAATAAGAAGTGTGGCAGGGGGAAATCAGGAGCTGAAGTCCTATAAGCTTTCTGAAATCGATATGCAGGAAAAGGAAAGAATGAAAACAAAGTTTCCGGAGTTCGATAGAGTATTGGGCGGCGGTGCTGTTCCGGGCTCCATGGTACTGGTAGGTGGAGATCCGGGAATTGGAAAATCCACCCTCCTGCTTCAGGTATGCCGGAATCTTTCGGATACAATGGGTGTTTTATATATTTCAGGGGAAGAATCTTTACAGCAGATTAAAATGCGTGCAGAAAGAATTGGAACATTTTCAGAACAGCTTCAATTACTATGCGAAACGAATCTGGAACGGATAGAACAGGTAATTGAACGACAGAAGCCAAGCGTAGTAATTATTGATTCCATTCAGACTATGTATAATGAAGACGTAAGTTCTGCCCCAGGAAGTGTTTCCCAGGTAAGGGAATCCACTGCACGTTTGATGCAGATTGCAAAGGGAATGGGAGTTACGGTATTTATTGTGGGACATGTAACCAAAGAAGGTGTTGTGGCAGGTCCCAGAGTACTGGAACATATGGTAGACACCGTGCTCTATTTTGAAGGGGACCGTCATGCAGCTTACCGTATTTTACGTGGTGTAAAGAATCGATTCGGTTCGACCAATGAAATAGGCGTATTTGAAATGTGTGGAGAGGGATTAAGAGAAGTAGAAAATCCATCTGAATTTATGTTAAATGGTAAACCGCAGGGAGCTTCCGGTTCTGTAGTGGCCTGTTCAATGGAAGGAACAAGACCGATACTACTGGAAGTTCAGGCATTGGTGTGCCATAGTAATTTTGGAATTCCCAGAAGAACAGCCGCTGGAACAGATTTAAACCGTGTGAATTTATTAATGGCAGTATTGGAAAAGCGTGCAGGTTTGTCACTTTCCAATTGTGATGCATATGTGAATATAGCAGGCGGTATCCGAATGAGTGAACCTGCCATTGATCTTGGAATTGTGATGGCATTGGCATCCAGTTTTCGTGACAGAGCCATCGATGAAAAAACCATTTGTTTTGGAGAAGTGGGGCTCAGCGGAGAAGTACGAGCAGTGAATATGGCGCAGCAGCGTGTAACAGAGGCAAAAAAACTTGGATTTACTACTTGTATCCTACCCAAAGTATGTGTGGCAGGGCTTACCAATACCCAGGGAATTCAGATTATTGGAGTTGAAAATATACAAGAAGCAATCAGGCAGATGTAGATAAACAGGAGGAGTAAAATATGGAGAAGAAAGAGATTTTTTCAAAGGTAGATCATACACTGCTGCTACAGACAGCAACATGGGAAGAAATAAAGCAGATTTGTGACGATGCCATGACCTATGGTGTAGCTTCCGTATGTATTCCACCTTCTTATGTAAAGCAAGCCTATGAATATGTAGGAGGTAGAATGCCCATATGTACGGTAATTGGATTTCCAAACGGATACAATACCACCGCAGTAAAAGAATTTGAAACAAGAGATGCCATTACCAATGGTGCCCAGGAAATTGATATGGTAATTAATATGGGATGGCTTAAGGACAAAAAAAACGAACTGGTGGAAGAAGAAATCCGTATTTTGAAAGCAGCTTGTGAAGATAAAATATTAAAAGTTATTATCGAGACCTGTCTTCTTACAGAAGAAGAGAAGATAGAAATGTGCAAAATAGTGACAAGAGCAGGGGCGGATTTTATAAAGACATCTACCGGTTTTTCCGCAGACGGGGCAACTTTCGCAGATGTGGAGCTCTTTGCAGAGCATATTGGAGAAGGGATAAAAATAAAAGCAGCAGGGGGGATTTCCTCTTTTGAAGATGCAGAGAAGTTTGTTTCTATGGGGGCATCCAGACTTGGAACCAGCCGGATTGTAAAGCTGGCGAAGAACCAGCCTGGATCAGGATATTAAGTAGACTAAAGCAAAAGGGGGCGTCGGGAAATTCAATTTTCTTTTTATGTATATACTAGATATGGGAATCACATAGAACGTGATTCTCATATCTAGTATCGTGAGGCGTCATTGGCTTTATTTCCCGACATCCCCATTTTTAATCCCAAAGAGAGTGGTTATTTTTTATACAGAATCCGAATGGAGTTCAGTACACACAGCATGGCTACACCACTGTCAGCAAATACTGCCATCCACATGGAAGCATGACCAGTCAGTCCGAGTACCATAACAAGTGCTTTAATAGCGAGGGCAAAAGCCACATTCTGCCATGCAATTCGTGTGGTTCTTTTGGAAATGGAGATAGATTGCGGAACGGCTTCCATGTCGGAAGTCATAAATACCACATCTGCAGCCTCAATAGCGGCATCCGCACCGCTTCCCATGGCAGCGCCGACATCAGCACCGGCAAGTACCGGAGCATCGTTAATACCATCTCCTACAAACATAACGGAACCGTTTTTTTCACGAATATATTGCAGTTTATCCAACTTATCTTCCGGCAGAAGTTTTGCATGGACCTCGTCAATACCAGTTTCCGCAGCAACTGCCTGAGCACTTTCCAGAGCATCTCCCGTAAGCATTGCAGTGGTAATGCCCATGCCTTTCAGAGAAGAAATGGCAGGTTTGGCTTCCGGCTTAATGGTGTCGGAAATAATAAGATATCCAGCAGGTTTACCATTTATTGCAATGAAGACTTCGGTTCCGTAAGAACTGTTTTCATATTCAGATAGGTCAATGTTGAATTTCTGCATTAATTTTTTATTTCCTACAAGCACTTCCTTTTCCAAGACAACAGCTTTTATACCGTGTCCTGCAATTTCTTCCAGAGAAGTAGAAGGTTCTAAAGAAATATTTTGTTCCAGGGCAGCAGTGGTAATGCTTGCCGCAATTGGATGGCTGGAATTCTGTTCACAGCTTGCACAAATCTGTAGAATTTCTGTTTCCATAAAACCCTGGAAAGGAACTACTTTCTGTACCACAAAGTTTCCTTTGGTAATGGTTCCTGTTTTATCCATAACAACGGTAGAAACCTTATTTAGTGCTTCAATAGAAACACCGCCTTTGAATAAAATTCCTTTTTTGGAGCCGGCCCCAATACCGGAGAAAAATGCCAGGGGTACACTTAATACAAGGGCACATGGACAGCTGATAACCAGGAAAGTAAGCGCAGTATAAATCCAGTGATTCCAGTCTCCGGTAATCAAGGACGGAATGACAGCAGTTGCCAAAGCTGCAAATACTACAAGAGGAGTATATATTTTTGCAAATCTGGTGATAAAACGGTCGATTTGTGGTTTGCTTGCTGCTGCATTTTCCACGGAATCCAGAATACGGGTAACCATGGAGTCTTCCAATGTCTTTTCTACGACTATCTTTAACTGTCCGGAAGTATTGATGCATCCGGAAGTTACGCTGTCTCCTGCAATAACTTTTACAGGAACAGGCTCTCCTGTAATCGGTGAAGTGTCCAAACGGCTCTCACCTTCCAGAACCTTTCCATCCAGTGGAATGCGGTCTCCGGGGCGAACTAGCAGAATATCATCTAGTTGAGCATCTTCCGCCGGAATGACATCTATATCGTTTCCAATTACAAGATTTACAACTTCCGGACGAAGGTCTACTGCATCCATAATCTGGGAGCGGCTGCGTTTTACAGCAACCTCTTCAAAATACTCCCCAATACGGTAGAACAGCATAACGCCGACTGCCTCGGGGTAATCTCCAATAGCAAATGCACCAAGGGTAGCAATACTCATTAAAAAGTTCTCATCAAAAATCTGACCTTTTGTAAGATTCTTAAGAGCAGTCAGCACAATCTTTCCACCAAGAATAATATACGAAATAATATAAATTGGGGATGTAATTATATTTCCAATACCGACATGTTCTAAAATCTCACCAACAATAAAAAGAAGGGCACCAGCAATAATAAGGAAGAGATCCATCTGCTGGTTACGCAGCCAGTGCTTTTTTTCAGAACGATCAGCTGCCTGCAAAGCCTTTTTCCCACGTTGGGAAGCCTGCTGCCTTGTAACAATCACATCTGATTCAATCGAGGAACAGATATCTTGAAATTTGGCAATTAATGATTTCTCATCTTTGGAAGCTTCTGGTGTAATAGATACCCGTAATTGTCTAGTGGCAAAAGTAAGAGTGGCAGCATTAACTTCCGGCAGATCATTGATGCGGCTCTCCATTTTGGAAGCACAATTGGCACATCCAAGATTTTCAACCAGATAGGTGAATTTAATGCCAGAGCCAGAAAGTGCATCTGTGGTGGAAGTATGCAGGTGTTCATGGGGGTGTTCATCATGGTGCTCGTGATTGTGACCGCTGCAGCAGCCATCATGCTGGTGATGATATTCATGTCCGTGATTGTGTTCCTGGCAGCTATCGGATAAATTCTTTTTTTCTAATTCATTCATGTGTATTCCTCCTTATATTAAAGAAATCTATTTTGTATGATTCAAACAGATAGTTATTCATATGAGCAACTGTTCATATGAATATTAAATCATATATAGTAAAGTATGTCAATAAAAAATATCCGCTATTTTCCAAAAAAAGTAGTATAATAGTTTAGAAGGAAAAAATGTTCTATTTTATAGTTAGAAGAAAGAAGTTTAAATATGAGATTAAGAAGAAAAATTGCAATTAAGACAAAGGAGCAGTTGGAAGGAATCAGAGAAAGCGGAAAAAGAAACATTGAGATTCTGGATACTGTGGCACAGCAGATAGAAGTTGGAATGACAACGGAGGAATTGAATGGCATTGTGCATGAAAAGACAAAAGAGCTTGGTGGAATACCAGCACCATTAAATTACCAAGGCTTTCCCAAGAGTGTATGTACTTCTGTAAACTCTCAGGTGTGCCATGGAATACCGGCGGGAAATGTGATTTTAAAAGAAGGCGATATTATTAATGTAGATGTTTCTACTATATATAATGATTACTTTTCTGATTCCTCGCGGATGTTTGGTATCGGTCATGTGCCAGAGAAGACCAGAAGACTAGTAGACACTGCCAGAGGGGCAATGAATGAAGGGTTGAAAGAAGTATATCCGGGAAATTATTTTGGAACCATGGGAAGTGCGGTACATAAATATGCTTTGCAGCATGGATATACTGTGGTACATCAGATTGGGGGGCATGGAGTTGGACTTGAATTTCATGAGGAACCATATGTAAGCTTTGTATCCCGAAAAGGAACAGGAGCAGTGTTTGAACCGGGAATGGTATTTACCATAGAGCCTATGCTTAACCAAGGGACAGATGAAATCTATATCGATGGAAATAATAACTGGACGGTATATACGATGGACAAGAAGCTTTCAGCACAATGGGAGATTATGGTGGCAGTAACTGAGAATGGATATGAGGTAATGGCGTATTAACATGGTAAAATGTCGGAAATATCTTAATAAAACCAAAAAAACAGACAATTCAAACAATTCAAAGAAAAACGACATAAAAACTTACTATATTTTTATTGCCAAAATTTGTTGACACCAAATGATAAACGTGATAATATTACATTCGTCGCTAAGAACGGCGGCAAAAAATGTAAAGAATTGTCACAGGATGATAACCTGAAAAAGACAAGAAATTACAAAAAAAAATAAAAAAGTTGTTGACAAGCTTGAGCGGCTGTGATAGTATATAGAAGTTGTCGCTTGAGACAGAAACAACACCAACCTTGATAACTGAACAG
>CAZUKR010000025.1:21293-26252 GCA_964620885.1 uncultured Eubacterium sp. | reverse complement strand
TCAAAGCCCTAGAATGCTAGTATATCAGTGGGTCTTTTTATATATCTGAATTCATAGGAATGCAAGAAATGACCGAGAAGTAGCGAAGCGAAATCGAGGTTGTTTGTTGTATTCGCAGATAACGTAAACAGCCAATCCCCCATATATCAAAGCCCTAGAATGCTAGTATATCAGTGGGTCTTTTTATATATCTGAATTCATTGGAATGCAAGAAATGACCGAGAAGTAGCGAAGCGAAATCGAGGTTATTTCTTGCGTTCGCAGATAACGTAAACAGCCAGTACCCCATATATCAAAGTCCTAGAATACTAGTATTTCAGTGGGTCTTTTTATATATCTGAATTCATTGGAATGCAAGAAATGACCGAGAAGTAGCGAAGCGAATTCGAGGTTGTTTGTTGCGTTCGCAGATAACGTAAACAGCCAGTACCCCCAATTGCGAAATGGAATACTTGCATTCATGGGGCTTTTGTTGTGCGGTTTGATTCATAGGGTTTTTCAACCGGGATTGAGACACTATTATAGAAATCTCTAATAGCGCGATTCGTATCGGTTGTGCTGTTCTTATCGGTAAATAATTCCAATAGTTTTTGGCTATCCAATAAACCAGCCAAATAGTTAAGGGAACTATATTCCATATTACTTACATCATTCCAGTATAAGAGATTGTCAATAATAGTTCTCTGTACAGGGGATAGATCTAAATGGAGGTAGCTTTCTTCAGCAGTGCCTTGCCTTTTACAAGATTGTATATAATCTTCATCTTGGGAAAGTAGTTGATCTAAGGTCTCGGATCTGATTTTATCTAATTTGCTCTTTAGGGTTTCTAGAAATGTCTCATTACTCATATAAATTTACCTTTCTCTGTAAAATTTGAATAAAAATAAGCATAATACTCCACTTTATATAAATGTGTACTACGGATAGTACCATTATAAATGGTTGATGTAATAAAATCAAGATAAAAGTGTACTAAATACAGAACTATTTTAGTGAGGATATATATGCAAAAATTGAAGCAAGATAAAAATATCGGAATCGGAGATAATTTGCGGAAACTGAGAATGCGCAAGGGTTATACTCAAGTCGACGTTGTAGCAAAATTTGAATTGTACGGAATAAATGTCAGCAGAGTAACCTATAACAAGATGGAGCATAATTATTATCCAATTCGGATTAATGAACTGTTGGCACTTAAATTGATATATGGATGTGAGTTTGATGAATTTTTTGAAGGGCTGGAGTATCCAAAGAAGATATAGTTAACATTAATATAGAAAGCCCCACTGGAATGCAGGCATTTCAGTGGGGCTTTCTGTCCTTTATAATTAAGTTGCCACAATAAGCAGTAAGGTTTTCAATGAACCACGCCGAAATATACAGTAATGAATTTGGTACAGGAAATGTTTTACACAAATATAAGTAGAACAATTTTAATAGTAATAGCAGGATTTATTGCCATAGAGAAAGGAGAAAAGCAAATGTCAATGACAATCTCAAATGGTTATTTTAACCCTAATATGGTAACATCAAAAGGTTATAACAATAAGACTCATTCCACACAAGAAACCGCTTCTAAAGATCTATCCGTAGAGGAAGCTGGAGAAGTGAGGACATTGTCACCAGAGGAAGAAATGGCGGTTTTTAAAAAGGAGTTCTATAACGATTTGGCGAAAATTAAAAGCCACAGAACAGTAGTCAATATGGCTGTTAATATATCAGAAGAAGCTTTTGAAAATATGAAAGCTGATTCCGAATATCGGGAAAAAGTGCTTTCGTTGATTCAGCGTGATGCAGGAAATTCTTTAGCTCCACGAAATGGTTCTATATTACTTACAGTAGGTGCTACCGTTGATGACTACAGAGGTGATGGCTGGCCCGTCTGCAATGATTCGGAATTTCATATAGGTTCTCAAAATAGTTTTTATAAGAGAACAAGTGAGAAGAAGGATAGACAAAAGAAATTACAAGAGGAGTTTATGCAGAAAAGACTGGAAGAAAAACAATATCAAAAAGAATTGTTAGAAAAAAGGGCAAATGAGGAAGATAGAGTAAATGATTTGCTAAGAAGTGAGGCAGAAAAAGCGTATGACAGTCAGATAATATTAAAGCAATAGGATGTCTGATATAATCATAAATAAGAAATATTATTTTTACAGGAGGATTTTTTATGAGAAAACTAATTATTTTTGCATAGCACTAGCTATTGCAATTTCATAATATGTAATTTGTTATAGCTATTGCTACCCTAAAGAATTTATAAATTAGGAGGCAAACAATGGGCTATAGAAGAGCAGAAGAAATTCTGCCAATGGAAATAATAGAGTTAATACAAAAGTATGTGGATGGAGAAAATATTTATATTCCCAGGAAAGAAAATCAAAGAAAAGAATGGGGAAACAAAACATTGATACGTCAAGAATTGGAAGATAGAAATTTTCAGATACTTACTGATTTTCAAAATGGGTATAAAGTTCAGGCTTTATCAGTGAAGTATTTTCTATCGGAAAAAAGCATACAACGTATTTTGCGTAAAATGAAATGAACACTGTAATGTTGAGCTGATTCAAATAAAATTGAATTGGCTCATACTTTTTTAGAAAAATGTTTAAGGTAGAAATAAAGTGTATTGTCTTCTAAAATGAAATAAACAATAAAATAGGAGGAACATTTTATGACTACACCAATTTATTTTGCATAGCAAAGGCTATTGCAAATAAAAATCAAATAGATTATGTAATAGCACTTTGCAAATCCATTTCTAAAATCTATAGGAGATGCAAAATGAGCTATTTAAGAAAAATAGAATATACAATAATGCCGGAAGAATCTTTTAAAGTCCTAAGAAATTGTTCGGGATGCGGCTGTAAAGCAGTATTTCATAACACAAATTGCTTTTGCGTCAATGCAAATGGAAACAAGATAGATGTATGGTTGATTTATCAATGTGTAAAATGTAAACATACAAATAATTTGACAATCTACGAAAGATGCAGACCAGAGTCCATATCGCAACAGGAATATGAGGAATATTTAAGTAATTCCAGTAAATTAGCATTTAAGTATGGAACAGATAGTCAGTTTTTTGCCCGAAATAAAGCGGAGGTTGATTGGTCAGATATAAAATATATCATTAAGAGGCAAAAAGGTATGATGTCTGGAAATGATGAACCATTGCAAAAAGGTGATTTACTGGTAGTCAGCAACGGTTATGCACTAAAGATACGAACGGATAAAGTAGTATCTGAGGTTTTGAATCTTACGAGATCCAAAGTAAAAGGTTTAGAAAAATCGGGTGCTATTAGTGTGACAGAAGAAAAACAGGAACATAAAATTAATATTAAGATAAATCATATATGGCAACCACAAGTAGAATTTTAGCAACTAATAATTGATATTATGCAGTTGAAAAACATGATATTATATAGAGGAAATCAAAAACTTATTGAGAATGGAGAGTGAAGCGAAAATGATTTTCTCGGAAAAATTGCAGATTATTCGAAAAACAAAGGGTATGACACAGGAAGAACTAGCTGAAAAATTACAGGTGTCTCGCCAGGCTGTTGCTAAATGGGAAAGTGGAATGGCATATCCTGATATAATGAATCTTATTCAACTAAGTGAGTTATTCCATCTTACCGTTGATTATCTTGTTAAGGATAATGAGTGTAGTAAATCCATTGAACATACTTGGGATAATGATATAGATCAGTTAATAGAATTCAGGTTAGAAGCGAATAGAAACACTTATGCAGGATATGCCGATCAATGTAGCGGATCAAGGTTGAAATCCCATGATTATTCTTATGAAAAAGGGGATTATTTGTATTATGATACATGGCTGGGGGGCGAAAAATTCTCAGGTGAAGAGGCCATTTGGAAAAATGGAGAAGCGATATATGCAATGAATTACTTTGGGAGAGTATTAGATGAGAGATTCAGTGGTGATTTTTTAAAGGAGGCATTAAGATCCTCATCCAAAGATTCTCCATTTAGGGGACCGGCACATTATCAGTCAGGAGAGTATATATATAAGACAAAAGTTATAGGAGATATGGATTGGTTTCAAGGCTATGAAGAGATTTTTTGTCAAGATATCAAGGTATATGAATGTTACTATCACGGGGGTGGGCTAGTATAGTGGATATCATTGAAAATATAGTTCATGTGAAGGATTATGTTACAAAATCGAAGCTGCCGGCGAGTGATTTTGTAATAAATCCATATATAGGTTGCCCTCATGCCTGTAAGTATTGTTATGCATGTTTTATGAAACGTTTTACAGGACATAGTGAGCCCTGGGGAACATTTATTGATATAAAGCATTGCGATAAACCAATTCCTGCAGCGCGATTAGCAGGGAAATCGGTGTTTCTTTCTTCTGTAACAGATTGTTATAATATGTATGAAGAAAAATACTGTATTACAAGAAAGATACTAGAACAACTTATCTGCATTGATTGTAATCTTGGCATTTCTACAAAATCGAAGCTGATATTGCGTGATATTGATTTGTTGAAGCAATGTAAAAATTTGAAGGTGTCAATGTCAATCAATACCCTTGATGAAGGTTTTAAGAACGATATGGATAATGCAAGTAGTATTGAGGACAGGTTAGATACATTAAAAGAATTGCATTCACATGGTATCTATACTGTCTTGTTTATGTCTCCAATTTTTCCGGAAATAACGGACTTTAAAGCAATAATTGAAAAATCACGAGAATATGTAGATGAATATTGGTTTGAAAATCTAAATTTGCGCGGCAGTTATAAGCAAAGTATATTGTCTTACATAAAAGAAAGATATCCACATTTGAGCCAACTATATGAAAGAATATTTGTGAATAGTGATAGAGAGTATTGGGTGGATTTATCCATTCAAATTGAAGATTATTGCAAAAATAATAATGTAAAACATATAAACTATTTTTATCACGAAGAATTAGTGAAGACAAAA
>CAZUKR010000025.1:0-21193 GCA_964620885.1 uncultured Eubacterium sp. | reverse complement strand
GGTGCTGTCTGGGTAAGAAATATTAAGGGATACGGAAGTGTAGATGAAGTTACACCGGAATTTGCAATATCACTTTATAGAGAGTTTCGTGGTTATGGTATTGGAACAGAAATGATGAAACAGATGATAGACCATCTTAAGCATGCTGGATATACAAAGACATCCTTAGCAGTACAAAAGGATAATTATGCTGTAAAGATGTATCTGAATGTAGGTTTTCAAATTATAGATGAAAATGAGGAAGAATTCATTATGACATATTTGTATAATTAATTCGGTAGAAATTATAAGGAGAAGACGCAGGAATGAATCAGATTAGATTATTAGAAGTAGATTATAAGAATGAGGATTTTATATCCCTATGCGGAGAATTGGATGAATATTTAAATATTGCCATAGGTGGGGAAGATAAGAGAGAAAAATATAAAAAATACAATACTATAAATACCATGGATTATGTAGTGATCGCATATGACCAGAAGAATCCGGCTGGATGCGCCGCATTACGGAGATATTCGGAGACTGAAATTGAGATCAAAAGGGTATTTGTGAGAAATTCCTATAGAGGAAAAAATATTGGTGGTAAACTTATGGAACAACTGATTATGCAGGCAAAAGAAAAAGGGTATTCAAGGATGATTCTTGAAACAGGATATTTTTTAGATGCTTCGGTACGTTTATATTCCAGATTTGGATTTGGAAAAATAGAGAACTACGGAGACTACAAAAATATGCCGGAATCCTTATGTATGGGGGTAAATGTTGAAGAAATCCCCAATTTGAATGTCATAATTAAAGAAATAGGGAAAGACGAGAGACAAAAGGCTTTAGACCTGGTTTTAGCAGTGTTTATGCAATATGAAGCACCTGATTATTCTAAAGAAGGTGTAGAATCCTTTCAAAGCTCTGTGATGCATAACAAGGATTTTTTGGAGAGCATAACGATGTATGGCGCATATAGAGATGAAACTATTGTTGGGGTTATTGCAACGAGAAAAAATGGTAGCCATATCACGCTGTTTTTTGTTGACAGTAAGTATCATCGTCAGGGAATTGGTAAAAAGCTGTTTGAAACCGTTTTAGAACATAGTTCGTCAAATGAAATTACAGTGAATTCATCACCTTATGCCGTAGAAGTATATCATCATTTGGGATTTGTGGATGTTGCGTCAGAGCAATTAACAGATGGTATAAGATATACACCTATGCTGTATTCCAAGGGATTATAAGAATACTGGAGAATAGAAATGGATTATAGAATAGAGGAAATAAAAGCTTTTTCTGTTATTGGACAAGAAGTTGTTTTGACGAACTATCAAAGACAAAATATAGAAATCAGTAAAAGCTTTTGGAAACAATTTAACCTGAATCTTAAAAAATTATATCTGTCTCAATTTGGAAACTGGACTAAATTTGCTTTTATGGAGAGGAAAGATGGGAAATTAATTTATTATTGTGCAATTCCAGAGCGATTATCTTTACCGGAAGGGTTTATACACAAAGTAATAGAAGAACAAAGATATCTGGTTTTTGAGCATTTAGGTTCTATGGATAATATTTATAATACCTATGGGAAAATTTATAAAGAGATGTTGCCACATAGCGAATATACCCTAAATCAAAAAAGCTTTCTGCATTTTGAAAAGTACGATTATCGGTTTCAGTGGAACCGTGATAACTCAGTTATTGAAATTTGGATTCCAATAAAGGGAGATAAGAATGTCAATTACAATATGCAGTCAGGTTAATGAAGGTAGGAGGTGCTAACTTGTTTGAAATTCGATACGCTTTAGAATCCGATAAAGCATTTTGGCTCACACTTGATGAACATATAAGCCAAGATGAGCTGCAATTAAAAATTCGAGACAGGCGGGGATATATCATTAGCGATGAAGATAAATCTATAGGAGTTTTACGGTATAATCTGTTTTTGGATATTATACCGTTTCTTACAATGATATATCTGGATGAATCCTATCGTGGCAAAGGTTTTGGCAGACAGGCGATGCTGTTCTGGGAACATGAGATGTGTGAGCATGGCTATAAAATGATTATGACATCAACACAAGTTGACGAAGAAGCCCAGCATTTCTATAGAAAGCTCGGATATAAAGATAGAGGAAGTCTTTTTTTAGATAACACACCATTTGAGCAACCGCAAGAAATGTTTCTGTTAAAGGTTTTTTAGCAACATAATAAGCAATAGATATTACTTTAAAGCGAGGTACACATGGATACTGATTTTGTAAACATAACAACAGAAAACCTTGTCAATGAGCATTTATGCTGCATTATCCGCAGCAAGAAGCCGCATCAAGGTATTGAAGCAAAGCGGCAATGGCTTTCGGACCAATCATTTGCGAAGAAGTTCGGTTTTGAAGTTGTTGATACAGTATTGTGAAATGAATGACGTTCCTGTATCCTTAATTCAAGTGGATACGCTGCAAAAAGCAAAGGAATTGCCTTGTGTTTTCAATAACTGGGGTGTGTTTTATAAAGGAAAGTTTGAAACAGTGAATTTGATAGATGCTGCCTATTTAAAGAGAATACTGAAGAAATAAAAATACAATTTTCTCCATGGATTGTGGAGATAAGTTATTGATAAAGAAAGTCATGGGTAGTATACTCAGGATTTTTTTTACATTTAAGGATTATTTAATAATTGACCTGTTATAGTGGTAACACAACAAGGAAAGGAGAAATGAAATGTATATAAATATTTTAAAAAAGGATTTAAAACGCAAACGCACAATGAATATTATTCTCTTTATATTTATTGTTATGGCTACCACATTTATTTCCAGCAGTATTAATAATCTTTTATCAATAACAAACGCAATGGATAACTATATTGAGAAATCTGAGGTGTCTGATTTATCTGTATTCGTTTTTAATAGCGAGGAGAAAATAAGAGGAGTGGATGAATTTTTATCGCAAAACAGTTATGTTGATAACATAAAAAAAGAGCAGTTTCCTTACCTGTTCGAGAGGGATTTTACTCTTGAAAAAGACCGGGATTTTGATTGTACAACAGCATTAATTATCGGTTCCGCAGAAAGTGGTAACTACAAGGTGTTTGATGAAAATAACAATGAAATAAAATCAGTTGCTGATGGTGAAATGTACATGTCATCTGCTTTTATGAACAAGTATGGCTTTGAAATTGGAGATGCCATAGTATTAAATAGTAATAATTATTCAAAGGAATTTACAATAACTCAGACTTATAAGGATGTAACATTTAGTGCTGCTATGTTGGGAATGGATAAATTCCTTGTCAGTCAAAATGATTATCAAAGCATACTTAAAAACAGTGGGCTTCCTGAGTTTATGATGTATGGAATTGATTCCAGCAACGTTGAAAATTTATATCAGGAATTGCTCAAATCTGAAGTTTCTACGGTTGCTACCTTCGATCACTCTGCCTTAATCGCAATGTATATCATGGATATGATAACAGCAGGTGTAATGCTTATTGTAAGTATTTGCTTAATAGCCATTTCTATTGTAATTCTAAGATTTACAATTGTTTTTACACTTACAGAAGAGTTTCGGGAAATCGGTGTTATGAAAGCCATTGGAATCACAAACAGGAAAATTAGATGGCTTTACTGTGTGAAATATCTTGGTATGTCCTTGGCAGGTACTGTTTTAGGTACAGTTTGTGGAGTACCTTTTAGTAAATTGCTGATAAATGAGGTTTCAGAAAATATTGTAATTGAAACCAATGCAGATTATTTTGTTAACATTTTATGTGGTCTGGCTGTTATAGCAATCATCATGATGTTTTGCTTTATTTCAACAGGAAAATTGAAAAAGTTCTCGCCTATTGATGCAATCAGAAATGGTTCAAACGGGGAACGCTATAGGGGGAAAGGCATATTAAAGCTTAACAAAGCAAAAATCTCGCCGGTTGCATTTTTATCTTTAAATGATATTTTTAGTGGGTTAAGACGTTTTGGTGTTCTTATTATCACATTTACAATTGGAGTTATTCTTATCATTGTTCCTGTAAATACAGCCAACACCTTGTCGAGTGATAGTTTAATTCCAACGTTTTCTATGACAAAAAGTGATGTTTACCTGTCCATAGAGATGTTTAATGGTGTAACGGAAACAAGAGAAAACATATCTGACAGGCTTGAAGAAATGGAGAAGAACCTTGCAGATAACCACATTCCAGCAGAGGTTTTTCAGGAATACATTTTCAGCTTTAATGCTTCAAAAGGAGAAAAGACGTGTAGTCTGACAGCTATGCAGAACATGAATACGAAAACCGATGACTATGTTTACACCTCAGGAACTGCACCCCAGAATGAAAAAGAGGTTGCTATTACAAGCAAGGTTTCAGAAACAATTGGTGCTAAAATCGGGGATATCATTTCTATAAAAATTAATGAAGAAGAAAAAACCTTTATTGTTTCAGCAATATATCAGAGTATGAGTAACATGGGTTTGGGAGCAAGATTCTATCAGACGTATCCTCTTGATTATTCAAATATAATGGGTACCCTGGCAGTTCAAATCAAATATACGGATGCGCCTTCTGACAGTGTTGTGGAGGAGCGAATGGAGAAAATTCAGGATTTGTACCCAGATATGAAAGTGGTCAAAGGCGGTGAGTACGTGGCAGATATGGTAGGGGTTACTTTTGGCAGCATGATTCAAATGATTATAATTGTTGTACTTTGTATTAACGCCCTGGTAACGGTACTTATGGTGAAGAGCTTTATTGCAAAGGAAAAGGGCGAGATTGGTATGCTGAAAGCCATAGGATTTAGTGATAACGCTCTTATTAGATGGCATACCCTGAGAATCGGTATCGTAATTGTTATTTCAATAATACTGGGAACTTTGCTTTCGAACCCATTTGCGCAAGTATCCAGTGGAATGATATTTAAAATGCTGGGTGCAAGTTCCGTCGAGTTTGAGGTTCGTGCCTTAGAGGTTTATCTGCTTTATCCTCTTATGGTGCTGGTGGTAACTCTTGTTGCAAGTTTTATAACAGCGCAGCAAATAAGAAAAATTTCAGCGTCTGAAACAAGTAATATAGAATAGGAGAGAGATTATGACAAATGTAGTAGAAGTAAAAAATCTTTGTAAAACATATATTGTAAATAAAAGACAGAACAATGTATTGAAAAACGTAAATCTTACAGTGAATGAGGGTGAGATGATAGCAGTTATGGGACCTTCCGGTTCCGGAAAATCAACTCTGCTTTACGCAGTTTCGGGAATGGATAATATTACCTCCGGTGACGTATATTTTAATCAAAAGAATATTACAACACTTAACCCAAAAAGGCTTGCCCAGCTCAGACTGGACGACATGGGATTTATCTTTCAGCAGATGTATATGCTGAAAAACCTTACCGTACTGGACAATATCATTCTGCCGGCATGTCAGTCTAAAAAAAGCAATGAAAGCCGTAAAGTCATCGTCCAGCGTGGGCTTGATTTGATGAGAAAGCTAGATATTGTTGAAATTGCTGACAACGATATTAATGAAGTCTCAGGAGGTCAGTTACAGCGTGCCTGTATCTGTAGAAGTATGATCAATCGTCCCAAAATGATATTTGCAGACGAACCGACTGGTGCGTTAAACCGTACCTCCTCGGATGAAGTTATGACAGAGCTAAAGAAGATTAAC
Organism: uncultured Eubacterium sp.; assembly: GCA_964620885.1. GTDB lineage: Bacteria > Bacillota > Clostridia > Lachnospirales > Lachnospiraceae > Petralouisia. The sequence goes on along the minus strand of CAZUKR010000025.1, from coordinate 15,543 downwards.
GATGAAGGAACAACGGTTATGCTTGTTACTCATGATATTAAAGTTGCTGCAAAATGTAAAAAAGTACTTTATATAGTTGACGGAAATATAAAAGGAGAGCATAATCTTAATATGTATGGTAATGATGCAAATCAACGTGACAGGGAACGTGCATTAAACAACTGGCTTATGGAACTAGGGTGGTAACGATATGATTGACATACTTATTGTGGAGGATAATGTTGAACTTGGAACACTCCTAAGTGATTTTCTGGAATCGGCGGGTTATTCTACAAAGCTTTGTGAAACAGGCGAAGAGGCAGTTTCATATTTCGTGGACAGTGGAGCAAAGCTTGTTGTACTTGATATTATGCTTCCCAATATGGATGGATTTGCAGTGTGTCAGAAAATTCGTGAAAAGAGTAATGCTCCGATCCTGATAGTCAGTGCAAAAACTGAAAAAGGGGACAAGATGAATGGTTTAATCTTAGGTGCAGATGATTATATTGAAAAGCCTTATGATATTGACATAATCCTTGCCAAAATAAGCGGTATTTTTAAGCGTAGATATGAAACCAAAATATTAGTTGATGGAGATATTAAAATAGACATCGTGAATCACCGTGTCTATAAGAGCGGTGTTGAGCTTTCCATGACCAGTAAGGAGTTCGATATACTTTTACTTCTTGTGGAAAACAAGGGTAAGGCTTTGAAGAAGGAACTGATTTTTAATAAAGTTTGGGGGATTGACAGCTTTTCAGAACCCCAGACTTTGACCGTGCACATAAAATGGCTGAGAGAAAAAATCGAGAAAAATCCCAAAGCTCCCACTCGGATTTTAACCGTATGGGGTGTAGGATACAGGTTTGAATAGGTTCAAAACCATTGATAAGGAGGAAATGTAACTGAAAGTCATAAATACAATTACAGCTTTGCTTGTTCTGGTTATGTGTACGATTATCGCAGGTATAAATATTTATATGAACAGCTTATCAACCAATGAAGGCAGGTTATATCGAGTGGAAGGAAATAGAATTGCACTTGATATTGAGAAGAACCGTTTGGAAAATATCAATTTATCGGATTATGAATTGATTACCAGTGTTGAAAAATATACAGGAAATGAGGAGTTTTTCAACCAGGACAATAACGATTACTTTATAAAGAAGATTAATAATGACTTGTATCGTTTTGATTATATTACGGATACAGATAATTTTAATGGCCGGCTGGTTTTAGCTGTAAATATAGTGCTGGGAATGATTACAATTGCAATAGTATCTGTTCTTACTTATATAAAACTCAAAATACTGAAACCATTTCATACCCTTAGCGATGTACCTTATGAAATTTCGCGGGGAAATTTAACGGTTCCTCTTAAAGAGCATAAAGGCAAAGTGTTTGGCCGCTTTGTTTGGGGAATAAATATGCTTCGGGAGAATATTGAGGAACATAAGGCAAAAGAACTAGAGCTGCAGAAAGAAAAGAAAACATTGGTTTTATCAATCTCCCATGATATAAAGACTCCACTTTCAGCTATAAAACTTTATTCCAAAGCTCTTTCCACAGACTTATATAAAAGTAAGGAAAAACAATATGAAATTGCTCAAAAAATAAATGACAAAGCGGATGAAATAGAAAATTTTGTTTCACAGATTATAAAAGCCTCCCGTGAAGAATTCCTAAAGATTGAGGTAACAAACAGCGAGTTTTATTTTTCTGAAATGATTAATAAAATAAATATGTTCTATACTGAAAAATTGCAAACGCTAAAAATTGATTTTACTGTTGATAAAACCGATAATTGCCTATTGATAGGTGACATGGACAGGGCTGTTGAAGTGCTTCAAAATATAATTGAAAATGCAATAAAATACGGGGATGGTAATCAGATACAGTTGTCTTTCTTAAACGAAGAAGAATGTCAGCTGATTACAGTTACAAATAGTGGCTGCATGCTATCAGATAGCGAATTTCCTCATATTTTCGACAGTTTCTGGCGTGGTTCAAATGTAGGAAGCAATGGGGGAAGCGGTTTGGGATTATATATATGCCGACAGCTTATGAATAAAATGAACGGAGATATTTTCGCCAAGAAAAATAAGGACAGTATGTCCGTTACTGTTGTGTTCAGACTTGCATAGTAATTTCCTATGGGATGGGGATATCCAATTCCAACATTGGCACACACGTAGATGGAGGAAAGATGACGAAGGAAAAAATATATATTTCAGGTATTCCTGCAATTTTGTGGGGAGAGAAATCAGATAAGGCATACATCTTTGTTCATGGAAAGATGTCAAATAAAGAGAGTGCAGAGGTTTTTGCTAAAATTGCTGCAAACAGAGGTTATCAGACAATCAGCTTTGATTTACCGGAGCATGGGGAAAGAACAGATATAAAATATAAATGCAATGTATTTAATGGAATTGCTGATTTGACTCAAGTTAGTAACTATGTATTTGGAAAATGGAAAAGGATATCATTATTTGGATGTAGTTTAGGAGCTTTTTTTAGTCTTCATGCATATAAAGACATGCCACTTGAAAACTGCCTGTTTCTGTCACCTGTCGTAGACATGGAATATCTTATTCAACAGATGTTTGTTTGGTTCGATATATCAGAAGAGGAGCTTAAAGAGAAGGGAGAAATTTCCACTCCCATAGATACGATGTCCTGGCCGTACTATCAGTATGTGAAAGAACATCGTATAGATAAGTGGACAGTACCAACGCAGATTTTATATGGAGCAAAAGACAATCTGCAGAGCAGTGAGGTCATCAAACAATTTGTCACCAAATTCAATTGCCAGCTTACTGTTTCGGAAGACAGCGAGCATCCATTTTTGAATGAGAGTGATATAAAAATAGTAGAAACATGGATGAAAAAGAATTTATGATCAACTATTTGTCAGGGAAATATTAGTTTATGGAAAGTTCTTTTTCTAAAAACGCCTTGATAAAAGGATTGTTTTCTTCGGTTAGAGTTGGCATAAAAGCCATATAACGGCATTTTTGATAATGCTCATTGTCCATAAAGAAATCATATCCAGTTACACATTTGGGGTTACAAGCGTCTGGATTGACTAAGCGCTTGCATACCGAAGCCTTGCATATGTCCTTTTTCATTTTTTCGGGAAGTGTGTTTAAAAAGGATTCATACTGATTTATTTTTTGCGGATAAATTCTCAATTTAACACCTGTTTTTCTACATACAAAGGTTGCCAAAGTTCTTTTGGTTTCTTTCAGAATATAGGAAACAGTAAATCCGCTTTTTGCCGTCTTAACATCGCATTTACAACCATTTTCTAAAAGAAAATGGTTGATTTCCCTTGCAAATGCTCTGTTGCCAGTTTCAATTGTGTCTAAAAATTCTAAAAACTTAGCATCTTCCATATCTATATTCCCTTATTCTTTTTGGTAACAGGTATCCAAACTTCATATTGAGTGTTATTGGGATCCGGATTTAAGTAAACTTCAATATCCGGGGCATTGGCATATTCATAACCGGAAGTCGGCAGCCATTCTGTTACAATTCGTTGTTCCAATTCCTGGATGGACTTGCCTGTACCTGTGCCTGTAAAAATAGCCCATGTTGAAGCGGGAATAAGGTATTCTTCTAATGTTTCATCAATGGCGTTAGTTGATGAAACAGCAATAAAGTATTTCCATTCTTCATCATCATTGCAGGCACTAACACCTAACAATCCCATTGGCTCATGATTCATCATAGCGCCTAGTTTAGGGAGAGTCCCATCCGTAGCTGCTTTATCCCACATTTGCGGAACGATGGAAAAGTTCTTTTCAATGTCCTGATGCAGCGGCTGAGATACTCCAACGATACGAAATTCCTGTTTTTCTTCAATTCGATAATTCATTTCTTCCACTCCTTTTACTGTAATTTTGAAACTAATAGGTGGATAGGACTTTATAGGAATACCACCTTTTTTAGCTATTGAGGGGGTAACCCCGTGTATACTTTGAAATGCCCGATTAAAGGCTGTCGGAGAAGTGTAACCATACCTTAGTCCAATATCAATAATTTTCTCATTACTACTTTGTAAATCAGCAGCAGCTAAGGACATACGTCTGCGTCTGATATATTCAGACAGGGGAATACCTGCCATATAAGCAAACATTCTTTGAAAATGATAGGTAGAACAGCAGGCAATTTCCGCTAGTTGTTCATAACTTATATCCTCTGTAATATGCTCCTCAATGTAGTTAATTGTTTTATTTAGATGATTTATCCATTCCATGGTTATTACTCCTTTTCATACTTTATTATAAAGTTTATTTTTGTTTGTTCCTCTCTTTTCATGCACAAAAAAGAGAGTTTCTTTTTCGCTTGGCTGCATAAGTCCTGTATATTTAGAGTATTGGTTGATGTTGTTCTCCCCATTGACACATTGCTTCCATCACGGGATAGAGTGACCGGCCTTTTTCAGATAATGAGTATTCCACCTTGGGAGGTATCTGGGGATATTCTTTTCTAATAATCAATCCGTCGGCTTCTAATTCCTTTAACTGTGTGCTTAATGTTTTAAAAGATATAGTGCCAAGTAAACGCTGGAGCTGGTTGTATCTAATAGAAGGATACTCCGCTAACCAATATAAGATTATCATTTTCCATTTTCCGCTAATGAGAGATAAGGTATAGCCAAATGGCGTATCTTGGACACTTTTTATGGCTTCATAATTTCTTATACTCATAATACACTTTCCTTTCGGATAGTATGTGGCATAAAAGTGCATACTATCTTTTCTTTTTTCTTAATTGTATAATAAAAATATCAAAAAGAGAAGAGGGAGATTGTAACTATGCAAAAATGTAAAATTGAAGTTTTAAAAACAATGTTTATCGAGGATTTGGCGCAGGAATATGGGTGTAAAGGGATTGGAAAATGTCCTTTTCATAAAGTGGGCGATGTATTTTATGGAGATTATGCTAAGCCGGAGGGGCTTTGCGATGAGGCGTGGAAAGCTATATATCAATATGTATTTGCCATTTCCCATGGAAGCGGTGTTTTCTATTCTGGAGATTGGATAGATAAGCCAGGCGTAGCTATTTGTAGCTGCAACGACGGAATAAGACCTGTCATCTTCAAAGTATCTTCTTGTTGATTTTGCCAGCGGGGTGTATAATATCCTTATCTAAAAACACATTTAAGGAGGGATAATATGTCTGGTGGCGGAGATATGATTGTTAGTCTTACAAATCTTCCAACATATGAAAAAACAGAAGATGTAAAGATTAAAAGAGCTTTTATAGGTGACAAAGAAGCTATTTTAGAATTTGTTAGAGAAAATTTTCAAAAGAGCTGGGTATATGAAGTGGAATATGCATTGATGCAAAGTCCGGGAAAGTGCTTTATTGCAACTGAGAATGGAAAAATATTAGGATTTGCATGTTATGATGCAGCAGCGAAAGGATTTTTTGGTCCTATAGGAGTGCTGTCCTCTGAAAGAAAGAGAAAGTTAGGAAAGGTGCTTTTGCTGAGAACGTTAGAAGCCATGAAGGAATTTGGATATGGCTATGCCATCATAGGATGGGTTGGTCAGGCAGGAGGATTTTATCAAAGAGCGGCAGGAGCAGAGTATATTAAGGACAGTGAACCGGAAAACAGCATATATTCTAATCTGGTATCCATGTAAAAGTTCACAATATAGTATGGCTCTCCCATACGACAGATTAACCAAACTTTGTAAATATAATATAGTTTTACTTACGAACCAAAAGACAAAATGATAGAATAATCATAGGTAACGCAAAAGAGGAAAGTAAGGTAAAACTATGGGCGAAAATAAGAAAAGTGCATTAGAAGCTGCAATAACGAAGATAGAAAAAGATTTCGGAAAAGGTGCAGTTATGCGTCTGGGAGATTCCAGCGCAGTGGGAGAGGTGGAGGTTGTTTCAACCGGTTCATTAAGCCTTGATATTGCGCTGGGATTGGGCGGAATACCCAGAGGGAGAATCATAGAAGTCTATGGACCGGAATCCAGTGGTAAGACAACGGTATCACTCCATATGGCGGCAGAAATTCAGAAAAGAGGAGGCATTGCAGCTTTTGTAGATGCAGAACATGCACTGGATCCTAAGTATGCTAAAAATATAGGGGTAGATATTAACCAATTATATGTTTCACAGCCGGATACAGGGGAACAGGCGCTGGAAATTGCGGAGATGCTGGTTCGTTCCGGTGCAATTGACATTGTTGTGATAGACTCTGTTGCGGCATTAGTGCCAAGAGCGGAAATAGAAGGAGATATGGGTGACAGCCATATTGGTTTACAGGCAAGACTTATGTCTCAGGCATTGAGAAAGCTCACTCCTGTTGTAAGCAAGTCGAAATGTATTGTTATATTCATCAATCAGCTTCGGGAGAAGATAGGCATTATGTTTGGAAATCCAGAAGTGACTACAGGAGGACGGGCGCTGAAATTTTATTCTTCTGTCCGGCTGGATGTAAGAAGGATAGACCAGGTTAAGTCCGCTGGTGAGCGGGTTGGCAATCGTACAAGAGTTAAAGTAGTCAAAAATAAGATTGCTCCACCCTTTAAAGAGGCGGAATTTGACATCATGTATGGAACCGGAATCTCAAAGACAGGGGATATTCTGGATCTTGCATCAGATATAGATGTCATCAATAAAAGTGGTTCATGGTATTCTTATGAAGGAGTCAAAATGGCTCAGGGAAGAGAAGGGGCGAAACAATACCTGGCGGAGCATCCCCAAATAATGGATATTGTGGAGCAAAAGGTCAGGGAGCATTATAGATTACAGACAGAGGACAATTTAGGAATTGTTTAAAGTGTAGCGATAAACGCAAAGCTTGCAGTATATTGGAATGAATCCACTATACTACGTTCAAAAGGGGCTTTAAGTTATGTTTCATTTGTAAACTCAATTACTGCTTCCCACATTTCTTTAAAACTTGCATTCGTAGGTATATGACCGGCATTTTCAAATACCTTTAATGACATATAAGAATTTTTTTCTATTTTCTGTTCATTGTAAGTTATGGGTGTTATTAAGTCATCTTCTCCTTGCAAAATTAAATATGGGACTTTAATTTGCAAATGTTCCGCTGACATATCAATACCCATTACTTGCAGAAACAGTGCATCTCCGGATGGATTGCTATATGCATGAATTGCGTCAAATAAAGAATAATCAGGGCTTAAAAAGACATGAAAACAAGACATATAGAAATCCCAATTACTAGCTTCACTTCCGTGGTAATATTGAAAATTTGTATGTTTATTTGCCAATGACAATACTTTATCAAAGGCTTCTTTTGATGTGCTTTGCATTGATTCCTTTAAAATATCCAATTCTCCATTCGTTAGATTACGATTTTGCAATTCTTCCCACATTGCATTTTTCCATATATCAATACTTGTATATTGTCCATAGGCTATAACACCATCTATCTCATCAGGAATTTCATTTGCAACTTTACAATTTAGAACTGTTCCCCATGACATACCATATAAATAAATCTTATTTTCGGGAAATTGTGATTTGATATTTTCTATCAAATCTCTCAGCATACCAACATAATCATCTATAGTAAGGTCTGTGTTTGTTGAATAGTTTACACCGCTTCCATATTGATCCCACTCAACCAAAATATAGTTTTCTGTTAATTCAGGATACTGCCCCCTGAATGCCACCCCATTGGGAATTGGTAATCCCGGTCCACCATGTACCATTATTAAAATCGGTGAATCTTTTGACTTTCCTTCTAACAATACTTTTTGGGGAATTTCATTTAAGGTGATTTCCTGTACTTCGCTGATTGCATTATCGCTAGTTGATTTATGTAATATGGTTTGACTTATAATGAAACGTAATAATAAAAGAATAATACTTATGACTAAGATAATAATTAATATTATTTTCATAACCTTACCAGCTTTCGTTAATGTCTTTTTCATATTTTCCGCCCCACTTCTTTCTCATACCCATTTAGTTCTTCACCGTCAAATTGATAAAGTCTTTTTAATAGATTCCATAGCAATTGTAATTCTTCAGTTGAAAAATCAGTAAACATAGTATTCAAAAAAGTATTACCTACATTATAATATTCTTCCATGATTTTATTGCCCAGATCCGTAATTTTAGAGTTTTTGGCGCGTTTATCTTTAGCACTGGATATTGTTATAATATAGCCCTTATTCTCTAAATTTCTTAATATTTGTTTTGCGCTCTGCTTTGTAGTCCCCAGTTTACCGGCAATATTATTTAAAGTTGTTTCTTCTTCCGGTAAATGTGCGATAGCTAACATCGTCATAAATTGCCTGGATGTAAAACCATCGAAATAGCTGTCACCCTGCTTTTGTAATTTATTTGTAATTGTAAATAGTACAGAATAAGTCTGTTGCATTAAAAATTTTCTATTTATATCTGTCACAAGAAATCCCCCCCCAAAAAATAGTAAGTATAATTACTATTTGAGTATAAGTGAACTATGTAACTCTGTCAAGAAAATATTCTCCCATTTATTTTGGCTGATGTTTTAAATGGTATTCTTTGGCACGAAAAAATAAGCTGACACTCAAAGCCATATGGAACCCACGTCAGGAAACTTACTGATCTTGTTACGTATACTAAATAAAAAAGGTATTGTATGAATTGTAATATCAGAACAAGTGATGGAGTTAGAATCGCAGTATTCGATCCCAATCCAAGGGGAAAGGAAGTTGTACTTCTGGTACATGGATGGCCTTTGTCCCATAAGATTTTTGAGTATCAGGAAAACCTGCTGCTGTGTCGGGGCTATCGTGTAATAAGTATTGATTTGCGGGGATTTGGAGATTCAGAAATGCCAGCAGAAGGCTATGATTATGACAGAATGGCAAGGGATATTTTTGAAGTAGTGCGCCGGCTGGGACTGAAATGTTTTGTGCTGGGCGGGTTTTCTATGGGCGGAGCCATTGTACTGCGGTATATGAGGTTATTTCAGGGATATGGCGTGAAGAAGCTGATGCTCTTTGCTGCAGCGGCTCCCTGCTGGACCAGAAGGGAAGGATTTCCTTATGGAATGACCAGAGAAATGGTAGATAAGATGATTTGCCAGATTCTAGAGGACCGTCCGCAATTTGCCCATACCTTTGCTCACGAACAGCTTCTGGCATGCCCTCACAGTGAGGCAGTAAAAAACTGGTTTGAAGATATTGCTTTATCTGCAACCATGCATGGCACTGTAATGACAGCAATCTCTCTGCGGGATGAAGACGGCAGGAAGGACTTGTGTGCAGTTCAGGTACCTACAGCTATTTTTCAGGGAAACCGCGATGTGGTTGTACCACGGGAGCTTACGATGTATCAGTATACTCATATTCCGGGAGCAGTAATGTATGAGTTATGCAACAGCGGCCATGGGATGATGTATGATGAACAAGAAATTTTCAATCATTATATGATGGAATTTTTGAATTGTTAATACACAAATGCTAAGATTATTTTCCTTATTTTTGTAAATACTAGTATTAAAAACAGAAATGAGGAAATGGTCGAATGAAAACTTTTCACCAATTATATCTGGATATTTTAAAACAGGAAGCACAGCAGGGGCGCACGCTGGATAAGGAATATAATCCATATCATATGGATTGTCTTCTTCATCCCGACAAGTACGCCCCTGTCGTATTTGTAGAAGAATGTGAGCAGTGTGCCTATGAACAGGCTTGCCGAAACAGTTGTATCTTTGATGCCATTGAGGAGGATGCAGAGGGGAAGGTATCTATTAACAAAGAAAAATGTATCGGATGCGGAGCATGTGTGGATGCCTGCAAGCTGGAAAAACTGGCGGAGAATAAGGACGTGCTTCCGGTTCTTCAAACAATCCGGGAAGAGAATAAAGAAGTGCATGCTCTTGTAGCGCCTGCCTTTTTGGGACAGTTTGGAGAGGAAGTAACAGCCGGAAAGCTCCGTGCGGCTTTTAAAGCAATGGGATTTCAGGGAATGATAGAGGTAGCTGTGTTCGCAGATATTCTGACATTGAAAGAGGCATTAGAGTTTGATGCTAATATTACAAAGGAAGAAGATTATCAGCTTACCAGCTGCTGCTGCCCTATATGGATTGCAATGATTCGGAATATATATCATGAGTTGATGCCCCATGTGCCGGGAGCGGTATCTCCTATGATTGCAGCAGGACGAGTGGTCAAAAAACTGCATCCTGAGGCTGTTACTGTATTTATAGGTCCCTGTATGGCGAAGAAAAAGGAAGCAAAGGAGCTGGATATTGCGGATGCCATAGATTATGTACTTACCTTTCAGGAGGTGCGGGATATGTTTGAGGCAGCCGATATCCATCCGGAACAGCTGGGAGAAAACGATAAGGAACATTCCTCCAAAGCGGGGCGGATTTATGCCAGAACAGGAGGAGTGAGCCAGGCGGTGAAAGAGACGGTAGAACAACTGAATCCAGAGCGTAAAATTCAATTTCGGGCAGAGCAGGCAGACGGAGTACCAGCCTGCCGTGCCATGATAGAGCGATTGAAAAATGGTGAAACCAACGCAAACTTCTTTGAAGGAATGGGATGTAATGGAGGATGCGTGGGAGGCCCTAAAGTAATGATACCAAAGGAAGAGGCCAGAGAAAATGTAGAACGGTATGGAGAAGAGGCGGAGTATAAAACGCCGCTGGAAAATCCTTATGTTATGGAATTGATTTCAAGACTAGGATTTCATACTATAGAAGATTTTCTGGAAAAAAGTGATATTTTTACAAGAACATTTTAGAAAGCCTAATAATAGATATTAAGCTTTCCGTAAATGGTTTCTTCCATGGAATGTTCAATCCATGCGAGAACACCTTCTAAATCCCGGTCCTTTAAATATTTCCAGTGACGGTATGTGTTTTCGTAAAGAAGTTTCGTACCGTACAAGGAACAGAAACGTTCCCACAGTGTCAGCACTGCCACCTGAAAAGAGTGAAAAATCAATGGAATTAGCGTGTTGCCGGAAAGAACAGCCAGTTCATGCTGAAACCCAAAGGCAGCACTTCCTGCCTCGGTGTAGGAAGTGGAAGAAAGGATTTTGGCCACATGTTCATAAAGATGTTCTAAATCTTCATCAGAAGCATGTTCGATACAAAGGCGGGAAGCCAGAGAATCCAAAGAACCACGCACTTCCAGGATAGAGCGGATTTCTTCATCCTGCATTCTGCCGCCATTGTAGTTCATAATAGAAATGAGTGTTTCCAGATTACCATTTTTCCGGTAATCAGCAACAAAAGTTCCTACCCGGGGTTTGATATTCAGAAAACCCTTTCGTTCTAAATCGGCAATACCACCGTTTACTACAGCACGGCTTACCTGCATAGCTTCTGCCAGCTGACGTTCCGGCGGCAGTTTCTCTCCAATTTTTAGTTTACCGGATAAAATCATGTGCTCCAGCTGCTGAATAAAAAGTTCACGCAGTGAAGGGGCACTTAATTTTGTGAATTCCATAAGACACCTCCATGACTGTGGTATGACCACATACCAAAATATAATTATATATATTATATTGTAAAAAATAAACAAAATCAAGGGAAAAATAAGAGAAAAGCGCAAAAAGTATACAAAAAATATTGACTTTTCCGGTGGTGATGTTAAAATAATATCAAAGTATAACTCTGTTAGTTTTTCTGGTATTACCAGAAAACAAATTTAAACGAAGGAAAAGGAGTGATTGAGTTATGTTTACATTTAATTATGATGCTGGTGCATCGGCAGTCAGTGTCTGGCTGGTATGGATTGTTGTTTTTGCAGCGCTGTTTATCTTAAATGAGATATCCAGACGTAATAAGTATTGCGGATTCGCATGCTTTGTAGTGCTGCCGATAGTATTATCTGTCTTATGGTTTACTGTATTAAGCGATACAGCGTATCATGACTGGTTCCATTTGGCAAAGGTTTATTCTTCAACAGCAGGATGTATTGGTTTCTGGTGTCTCCGTTTTGTACGTGGAAAACGTAAAGACGGTACAGAATGGCGTCTTGCAAATAATAAGATTGCACTTTGCTTTCCAGGATTAATTCTTGCAATCAATATTGCAGAAGCAGTAGTCAGAGATTTTGAGGTAGGAAACCTGTATAATGGTGTACTTACTAAGGTTGAGGAACACAACCAGATTCAGAACTTATTTGGTGGTTCATGGAATTATATGAACGGCATAGCAGGTATTTTAAATATTATTACGATTACCGGATGGCTTGGCATCTGTATTCGTAGAAAGACTGCAAAAGATAAGAGTCAGGATATGTTATGGCCGGATATGTTATGGTTCTGGATTATAGCATATGATTTATGGAACTTTGCTTATACATACAACTGTTTACCAGGTCATGCATGGTACTGTGGATTTGCATTATTATTAGCACCAACAATATGTGCATTTACCGTTGGAAAAGGTGCATGGTTACAGCATAGAGCACATACGCTTGCCCTATGGTGTATGTTTGCCCAGACCTTCCCGGCATTTATTGATAAGGGAAAATTTGCGGTAGATTCCACACATAATGAAACCGTATTATTCGTTGTAAGTTTATTGGCATTAATAGTAAATATAGCAGTATTTGTCTATATGGTTTACAAAGTTGTGAAGGTAAAACATAATCCATATAGTAAAGATTTATATACTGATCTTGAAAAATACAAAGAGGTAAAAGAACTTGCTGCAGAATAATGCAGAAGATAATTGAATAGCTGATAGAGAGAGGGAGCACATCAGGGGGAAACTATTAATCCGTTGGTGTGCTCTTAATTTAAAAAAGGAGGAAAAGCATGAAAGAATTCAGAGTAATGGAAATTAAACAGAGCGTTTTTGCAGACAATGATAAACAGGCAGAAGAGCTGCGCAAAGAATTAAAGGCTGAAAAGACATTTTTGCTGAATTTAATGTCTTCTCCGGGTTCCGGAAAGACAACAACTCTTACAAGAACCATTGAGGCGTTGAAAGATGAAATGAAAATCGGTGTTATGGAAGCGGATATTGATTCTGATGTGGATGCACAAACGATTTCTGCAACAGGAACAAAAGTGATTCAGCTTCATACCGGCGGTATGTGCCATCTGGATGCAGACATGACAAGACAGGGAATAAAAGGACTGGGAACAGAAGATGTCGATTTAGCGATTTTGGAAAATGTAGGAAATCTGGTCTGTCCGGCAGAATTTGATACAGGGGCATCTAAAAATGCAATGATATTAAGTGTACCGGAAGGTGATGATAAACCCCTGAAATATCCCCTGATGTTTACCATCTGCGATGTATTGCTGATAAATAAGATAGATGCTATGGAATATTTTGATTTTGATTTAAAGGTATGTGAAGAGCGTGCAAAAAAACTGAACCCTAATATTAAAGTGATTCCGATTTCTGCAAGAACAGGAGAAGGAATAGAAGAATGGGCTGACTGGCTTCGTGAGCAGGTAAAGGAATGGCAAGCTTAATACAAATGTGATTTAGGAGGAAAAAAATATGAAAGACTTAACTAGAATGTATTTTCCCGACTGGTACAAATGTGAATATAAACAAAAAGTGTTGGATTTGGCGAACCATATTGGACGTAAAAAAACGGGGGCCAAAGGAGCGTATCAGTGGGATGATCCCGAATATATTATTCTGGAAGCTGGTGTAGATGATGAAATGGCAGAAGTTGGTCTGGGGCTTGGTATTGCAGTAAAGCGTACTACAGCTGAGATTGCCAAAATTTTAAACAAACCGGAAGATTACTGTCATGAACAGTTGATGAAGCTGGCGGTTTATGGAGTTTGTTTCGTAAATCATATTGACGGTGAAGATGTATTCTGGGCGGAATCATGGATTCCGGGAACCATGGAAATGATTGTAAATAGCAGGGAAAACTGTGAAAAGTACCCGATTATTGGATATGCCATGGAAGCATATGGACGTGTTCGCGGGCCAAAGAGTTCTGGTGCATTCCCACCGGGAGTTGGTCTGATGCGTGTTATCCCAATTGAAACTGCAATTGAAGGAAATACCCGCCGTGCATCCTATGAGGAAGTGTCGAAATACCTGAATGACAACGATATTTTTACCGTAACAGACTGTTCCTGCCGTACAGACCGTGAAATCATGGGAGAAGGATGCGGACATCTGAAAGAAGATATGTGTATTCAGATGGGGCATGCGGCAGAATATTATATCAGAACCGGAAGAGGACGTCAGATTACCAGAGAAGAAGCTATTGAAATTATTCAAAAGGCAGAAGAGAATGGTTTGATGCATCAGATTCCTAATATTGATGGTTCGGGAAAGACCCATGCAATCTGTAACTGCTGCGGATGCGGATGTTTATCCCTTCGTACCGCAGAAATGTATAAGAACAATGATATGGTCCGTTCCAATTATGTGGCAAAAGTAGACAAAGAAAAATGTGTTGCCTGTGGACAATGTGTGGAAAACTGTCCGGTAAATGCTCTGAAGATGGGACAGAAGCTGTGTTCAGAAAAAGAAGTGGTAGAAGATATTACCACCAAGCTGACACCAAGAGATACCGTATGGAAACCGGAACACTGGAATCCGGATTATCGTATCAATCGTGAAAATGTAGTAGAAACCGGGACAGCGCCATGTAAAACCAATTGTCCTGCCCATATTGGAGTACAGGGGTATATCAAGCTGGCTTCACAGGGAAAATACAAAGAAGCATTGGAATTAATTAGACATGAGAATCCATTGCCGGCAGTATGCGGACGTATCTGTAACCGCCGCTGTGAAGATGCATGTACCCGCGGTAATATAGATGAACCGATTGCGATAGATGAAATTAAAAAGTTTATTGCACAGCAGGAGCTGGATCCAAACAACCGTGTAATTCCTACAAAACGTCATGATTATAGTGATAAAAAAGTGGCAATAATCGGTGCAGGGCCTGCAGGTCTTTCCTGTGCATATTATCTGGCACTGGACGGTTATAGTATTACCGTATTTGAAAAAGAGCAGAAGCTGGGCGGCATGCTGACCATGGGAATCCCATCCTTCCGTCTGGAAAAGGATGTAGTAGAAGCAGAAATTGAAATTATCAAAGCTATGGGTGTAGAGTTCAAGACAGGTGTAGAAGTTGGAAAAGATGTAACACTGGATGAATTACGGGCTCAGGGATATAAGGCATTCTACATGGCAATTGGCGCTCAGGGCGGCCGTAATGTTGGTATCGAAGGTGAAGACGCAGAAGGCGTTATGAGCGGTATTGAATTCCTGCGGATGGTGAATCAGGATGAAAATAAAAAGATTGCTGGTAAAGTAGTTGTTATCGGTGGTGGTAACGTTGCAATTGATGTATCACGCAGTGCAGTACGCGCCGGAGCAGATACAGTGACACAGTGCTGTCTGGAAAGCCGTCAGCAGATGCCGGCAGCTTTGGAAGAGGTTGAAGAAGCAGAAGAAGAAAGTATTGTAATTAAGAATGGATGGGGACCAAAACGAGTTCTTACAGAAAATGGAAAAGTAACCGGAATTGAATTTAAAAAGTGTGTATCCGTTTTTGATGAAAATGGAAAATTCAACCCTAAGTATGATGAAAATGACGTTATGACCATTGA
>CAZUKR010000024.1:0-27567 GCA_964620885.1 uncultured Eubacterium sp. | reverse complement strand
CGGTAGACTGATCAATAATTGTTACAGCAGATTGAGGCTGTAAGGTAAATATAACTGATTCTCCTTTTTCTGGAATGATATCTCCTTCTTCCAGAATTTCAGCCTTATAAGCATCAATGGCAGCCTGGGCCTCTTCCTGAGTAGGGAAATTCAGGCTGTAACCTGGATTGGAGCTGCGGTAATAGGAACTCATAGTTTGTTCACTATAATTTTCTGCCGTTCCATCTGCCTTTTCTACGGTTAAGCGATAGGAGAAAGAATATTCCACATCACCGGTATAATTTTCAGGCTTGTTGATTTCTTCATCACAAATTTGCTGGATGGACATGTCCTGTGTGGATTCAATGGTGAGACCGCTGTTATACAAGGCCTTATATGCCTGTGTGTCAGTATAGCCTTTTTTCTCAACTAAATCTTGAACAATCTGATCAATAAGTGCATCTACAAAATAGGAATTAGGATTTGCTTCTGCATACTCCACATTAACCTGCTGAATACGGGAGTAAACATCGTCATCCAGGGCTTCCTTATATTGTTCCTCAGAGATGTAGCCTTGATCTTTCATATTTTTCAGTACCAGTTTGCATCGCTTTGCATTTTCCTCCGGATAGCTGACCGGATTGTATGCCGAAGGGTTTTTAGTGATGCCGGCAATAACAGCGGATTCTGATAAGGTAAGATCAGAAACATCTTTTCCGAAATAACGGCGGGAAGCCGCCTGTACCCCCAGGGTATTTTGACCAAGGTTGATGGTGTTCAAATAATTTTCCAGTATCCAATCCTTTGATTTGACTTTAGATAACTGTACCGCAAGGTACTGTTCCTGGATTTTTCGTTCCACTTTTTCGGACCAGGATTCATCCGTCCAGCCTTCAAATACATTGTTTTTCAAAAGCTGCTGCGTAATGGTACTTGCGCCTTGTGAAAAGTGTCCGCTGGTAATTCCGGTGATTCCTGCACGGATAATACCCTTGATGTCGATACCGTTGTGATCATAGAAACGTTCGTCTTCAATGGCAACAAATGCATGCTGCATGTCCACCGGAATTTCATCCAGGGTTACATAAACACGGTTGGAACCGGATGCCACAAGAGTAGCAGTCTGGTTTCCCTGATTGTCCAGTACAACAGAAAGGTATCCTGTTGGGGTTGGGTCAATATCATCAATGTCTGGTGCGGCATCAATGACACCCTTTAGAACACCAATACCGGCACAACCTCCGATAATTATTGCCGCTAAAAAACAAACAAGTAATGCCTTACAGAATATTACCGTAAATTTTTTACGTATTAAGGTTCCTGTGGAAGCAATCTGCTTGTCCTTCCGTGAGGAACCCTTTTTTCCATAATTCATAGTAAGCCTCCTTTATATATAAAACATGATAATTCTACATAGAGAATTATCAGCAGACAAGATAACTTGTCTGCCATATCTTCCCTATTATAGCAAAAAAGGTATATGAAATAAAGAACAAAATCCTTAAGATTGTAAGAAGGAATTGCGTCGAAATAAATAATATGATACACTAAAAAACAAATAAGGAAAGAAAAACGGAGAAATAATAGATGGAAAGCAGACCATACAAGGCATTGTATGAGGGTGGTGTAGGAGAAATTGTCGAAAAGAAATCACGTTTTATCGCCACAGTAGAAAAAATAGAAACAGAAGAGGATGCACTTGCGTTTATAGCAAAGATGAAAAAGCAGTATTGGGATGCGAGACATAACTGTTATGCATTCGTGGCCGGAAGGAATCAGGAACTGCAAAGATGCAGTGATGACGGAGAACCGAATGGTACTGCAGGAAGACCAATGCTGGATGTATTGCTGCGAGAGGATATCCACAATTTAGTGATTGTGGTGACCAGGTATTTTGGGGGAACTCTGCTGGGAACAGGAGGACTTGTACGTGCTTATCAAAAGTCGGTACAGGAAGGACTGCGAAACAGTGTTATTATAGAAAAGATGCAGGGGCAGGTTCTGGAGATACATACAGATTATAATGGAATTGGAAAGATACAATATATTCTGGCACAGGAGGAAATCCCTGTTATAGATACAGAATATACAGATAAAGTATTGGTAAAACTAATGGTACCTGTTGAAAAACTGAATAAACTGCAGGAATCTGTAACGGAAGGAACCAGTGGAACAGCCCGCTATCAGGCAGGAGAGAAAGTGGAATTTGCTTCAATTGGAGGAAAAATAAAAATATTTTAAAAAACTTTCAGAAAAGTACTTGCATTTTAAAAAATACTCATGTATAATACAACATGTTGAAAAAACAATGGCCCATCGCCAAACGGTAAGGCAACGGACTCTGACTCCGTCATCTCAAGGTTCGAATCCTTGTGGGCCAGCTTTAAACCATCACAGCATGTGATGGTTTTTATTTTTTATCTTATAGGAAAGACTTTGTTACGATACAGTATGAAAGTTTGCGATTTCCTATAATATAAAACGCTCCGCGGCGGATGCACGCGCGCGCTAAAGGAAGAAGTCGCAGGAGCGACAGGGCGCGGCGCAGCAAAGTGCCTTCTTCTTCAAGAATAGGGCAGGGGGAGCAGGGAGTGTCGAAGACACTTTGTTTTATAGGATTTTTTTGGGGAGGAAGAAGCATGTATAGCTTTAACAGTAGGGTACGCTACAGTGAGGTGGACAAAGAAGGAAAGATAACATTAAATGCTGTTTTGGATTATTTTCAAGATTGTAGTTTTTTTCATTCCGAAGATATTGGAATGGGAATGAAATTTCTTGAAGAACGGAAAATGGCATGGGTATTATCTTCTTGGCAGATTGAGATAAACCGGTATCCAATATATGGAGAAAGTGTTAAGATAAGTACATGGCCATATGAGTTTAAGGGATTTTTCGGTTTTCGTAATTTTACCATGGAGACATCAGAAGGAGAGGTTCTTGCATTTGCAAACTCCATCTGGACATTGCTGGATTTGCAAAAGGGGCGTCCGGCGAGAATGCTTCCGGAAATGGTAGAAGCATATCAGTTATCACCGAAGCTGGAAATGCAGTGCGATTCCAGAAAAATTGAACTGCCGGAAAAGATGCAGGCAAAGGAGCCATTTCCTGTACATAAGTATCATATCGATACCAATCACCATGTTAACAATGGACGATATGTAGGGATGGCACAGGAATATTTAACAGAAGGAAACAACATAAGAAAAATGCGGGCAGAATACCGAAAAGCTGCGGTATATGGGGATGTAATTCATCCATATATTGCAGAAAAAATAGGGAAAACCATTGTAAGTCTTACAAACAGGGAGGGTGTACCCTATGCCATTATAGAGCTGGAGGAGAATAAATGATTTTATTAGGAGAAAAACAGGAATTAATAGTAGTAAAGAAAGTAGAATTTGGTGTATATCTTGGGGAGACAGAAGATGCACAGGATAAAGTTCTGCTTCCGGGAAAGCGTGTACCGGAGGGTGTGGAAGAAGGAGACAAGATAGAAGTATTTGTGTACAAGGATTCCAAAGACCGGATTATCGCAACAACTGTAGAGCCTAAATTAAAAATGGGCGAATATGCAGTGCTTAAAGTGGTATCAGTGCAGCAAATTGGAGCATTTTTGGACTGGGGACTGGAAAAGGATTTGTTTCTTCCATATAAAGAGCAAAGTATAAAAGTACGGGAAGGGGACGAAATACTGGTTCGTCTCTATGTTGACAAAAGTCAGCGGCTTTGCGCAAGCATGCGTGGATTGTATGAAGTGATATCTACAGACTCCCCTTATGAAGGCGGAGAGACCATACAAGGAAGAGTATACGAATTCAGTAATAATTTTGGAGCCTTTATTGCAGTAGATGATAAATACTCTGCTCTGCTTCCAAGACATGAGGATCACAGCTATCTTAGAATTGGAGAAGTAGTAGAAGCAAAGATAGCAGAGATAAAACCGGATGGAAAACTGACATTGACCATGAGGGACAAGGCGTATGCTCAGATTGAAGAAGATGCAGAACAAGTTTTAGAAATACTTGATGAGTATGGAGGAGTATTGCCTTTTACAGATAAGGCATCCCCAGAACTGATTATGGAGGAAACTAAAATGAGTAAAAATGCATTTAAACGGGCAGTAGGACGTTTATATCGGGAGCATAAGATTGAAATCGTAGACCATTGTATCAGAAAAAAATAGGGGGAGATTATGTCCGATAATAAAGGGGCTAACAGGCTGTATCTCTTAACGGTCACAGCTTTTGTGGCAATCAGTCTGGCAATAGGCAGACTGTCAAGGATAGAAATGCCCGTATATGCATCAATGGTGATTGCCCAAATGTCGATATTCATACCTACTATTTTGTATTGCAGGAAAAGGAAGATTGTAATAAGAGAACTGATTCCCTGCCGGAAAATAAGCTTTTCCACAGGAATCCTGGTGGTAATCTCTACTTATCTTATGTATCCCCTTATGATAGTATTGAATGCTGTGACCCTCTTATTTACAGACTCAGCGTTAGCAGGTGTGCAGACAGAAATGATGAACGGCAGTATGATAGCAGCAACATTGGTGGTAGCTGTATTACCTGCCTGTGTGGAAGAATTTCTGTTTCGCGGAGTACTATTTCAAACATACCGTAAGAGCAGAATATTACCAGCCATTATAATCAGTGCATTTTTATTTGGCTGTATGCATATGAATCTGAATCAATTTGCATATGCGTTTGTAATGGGAATTTTTCTGGCATTTCTGGTAGAAGGAACCGGAAGTATTTTCAGTTCTATTCTGGCACATTTTACCCTGAATTTTACCGGGGTATTGCTGAATTGGATATTGAAAATTTTATATGCCTCCCAGGGAATGGACAGTACTATGCAGCAGACCGGAAATTTTCTGCAGAATGATAAAGAGCAAATTGTTATGATGCTGATGGGGATATTGATCTGGTTTGTGATTGCAATGGGTACAACTGTTGCAGGTGTGGCTGTTTATATTCAGATATGCAAGTTAAATGGACGGTGGGAACATATGAAAAAAATGTTCCAGAAGAGGACGGGAGAAAGGATTATTACAATTCCAATGATTCTGGCAGTTGTGGCAGCTGTTGTTATTATGATTTTATCTATATAATTTAAAATAAAAGGGAAGAAACCATGTAAATAGTTTCTTCCCTTTTATTTAGATAGAAATATCAATGCTTGTGCCAAGATGCGGAGTTACAGACTGTTCCATCATTTTAATCATGGAGTCACCCATAACTTCCACCATGTCCAGCTGTTTGCCTAATACAGCAACGCCAACATCATTATTGACCTTAGACATGCTCAGGGTTGTTGATAAAGAAGCAATATCCATATAATCCGCCACCTTTCCTGTTTTTATTATGCCACGGAAAAAATGGAAAAGCAATAAAAATATAAAAACAGAAAACCAGATGAAAAAAATGGAAGAAATGTGTATAATTGAAAATACAAAAGATAAAAGAATGGAGGAATTTCTATGATATACGATGTTATCATATTGGGAAGCGGTCCGGCGGGGCTAAGTGCTGCAATTTATGCCCAACGTGCCAGACTAAATACTCTGGTGGTAGAAACCAAGCCATTAAGCGGTGGACAGATACTTGATACATATGAGGTGGATAACTATCCTGGAATACCGGGAACCAGTGGATTTGAACTGGGAATGAAATTCCGTACCCATGCAGATGAACTGGGAGTGGAATTTTATACAGCGCAAGTGGAGGAGGTCCGCTTAAACGGAAATATAAAAGAAGTTGTAACGGATCAGGATATACTGAAGGCGAAAAGTATTATTCTGGCTATGGGAGCTAAGCACAAAATGCTTAACATACCTGGAGAAGAAAAATTTTCCGGCATGGGAGTTTCTTATTGTGCTACCTGCGATGGAGCATTTTTCAAAGGGAAGACCGTTGCAGTTATTGGGGGAGGGGATGTTGCATTAGAGGATGCACTGTTTCTGGCGAGAGGATGTGAGAAAGTATATCTTATACATCGCAGGGATGAGTTCCGTGGTGCAAAAATTCTACAGGAAAGAGTAAGCCAGACAGAAAACATCCAGGTTATCTGGAGCGGCGAAGTGAAGGAAATTCATGGAGACGGACAAGTGGAAAAAATCACTGTATTTAATAATATAGAAGAAACACAAACAGAATTAGACGTACAGGGAGTATTTATTGCTGTGGGTATTCAGCCAAACAGTGAAGCAGTAAAAGGAGTAATTCAACTGGATAAACAGAACTACGTGAAGGCTATGGAAGATACTGAAACCAGCGAAGCAGGAATCTTTGCGGCGGGGGATATTCGAACGAAGCAGCTGCGTCAGGTAATTACAGCTGCATCAGATGGAGCAAATGCAGTTACATCTGTGGAAAGATACCTTTTGCAGTGGGAAAAATAGTTGGCGAAAATGTAACAATTTTGTAAAAAATAAGGTTGACATCATGTTAACCCTTTGCTATAATAAGTTTTGTAATAAATTTGTAATAAATGTGGAAAAAGAAAACACATACCAATAAAGAATGTATTATATGGAGGGTAACATGAACAGAAATAGAATCAGAGCGGCAGCTTGTTGTTTAACAGCGACAGTGGTATTGTCAAGCAGTTCTTTTGTATCTAATGCAGCAGTAACAGCAGGTGCTGGAAACTTCGTTTCAACAGCAGCAGGTGCAGAGGCAACAGATAACAACGGTGAAGAAGCTTCTGTCAATGCAGGAATTTCTCAGACATTTTCTCAGTATTTATCTCAGAAATCAACAGAAGTTGATACTGCGATTCAGGTAGTTCAGAATGAAACACCTGTTGTAAAATCTGAATATGATGACATTGCAATTGCACAGGTTGATAATTATGTTAATGTTCGTTCAACAGCAAATGAAGAAGGCGAAGTATTAGGTAAGTTATATAATAATTCTGCTGCAACCGTTCTTGAAACAGAAGGTGACTGGTATAAGATTCGTTCTGGAAATGTAGAAGGATATATTAAAGCGGAGTTTCTTGTAGTAGGAAACGAAGAACTGGCAAAATCCGTAGGAAACAGAGTGGCTAAGGTAAATACTCAGACATTAAATGTACGTACAGAAGCTTCTACAGAAGCAGGTATTATCGGACAAGTACCAGAAGGTGAAGAGCTTACTGTTGTAGAAGAAGCAGACGGATGGGCCAAAGTCTCCATTGAAGAAGGAGATGGATGGGTTTCAAATGAATTCGTAGAGGCAAGTACTCATTATATTACAGCAGAATCCAAAGAAGAAGAAGAAGCAAGACTGCAGAAGGAAGAAGAAGAGAGAAAAGCAGCAGAAGCAGCAGCTGAGGCGGCAGCAGAAGAGGCAAGAAGAGCTTCACAGAGTTCTGGAAATTCTTCAAGTTCCAATAGCTCATCAGGTTCAAGTTCTTCATCAGGAAGCGATAGAACTTATAATCCTCCAAGTGGCGGAAGTGGACAGGCTGTAGTTGATTATGCAGTACAGTTCGTAGGAAATCCTTACGTTTATGGTGGTACAAGTTTAACAAACGGAGCAGATTGTTCAGGATTTGTAATGAGCGTATATGCACAGTTCGGCGTTGGCTTACCACATTCTTCCAGCGGCATGAGAGGTGCTGGATATGAAGTAGGACAGGATGCAATGCAGCCAGGAGATATCATCTGTTACAGTGGTCACGTAGCAATTTACGTTGGCAATAACACAATTGTACATGCAAGTACAGCAGCAACAGGTATTAAATATACTTCCCCTGCAAATTATAAGAGCATTATTACCGTTAGAAGAGTTTTCTAATTGTATATAGGTAGATATAAGACCATGGAGTTTTCTCCATGGTCTTTTTTAATGTATATTATAGGAAAGACCTTGTTACGCTAAAGTATGACTCAAGATTGAGGACAGGGAAATTAAAGGGTATTTTGGCTAGGTGATACCTACGGATTGCTCACGCATCTTCGCTCCGTGCTAAACGAGTGCCGCAGGCACTCAGCACCCTAAAAGCATTCGAAATCCGCCCTATTCGGGCTACTTTCTCATGTTTTGCGGGTCCCAAACTCATGCTTTTTTATGCAAGCATAAAAAGCATGACCTTTTGACCCTTGGTATCATAAAGTGTGAAAGTCTGCCATTTTCTATGAAATAATAATAAAAGACATCTATTCAAATTTATCTAAATTGTTATACAGTTCATTCATTTGACAAAAGAATTCTTTTGGTTTAAAAGTCGAAAAATATATTTTAAAGGGGACAATATGCAAAATGCACAAAATACTACTAAAAGTCGAAAAATATTGAAAAAAATCATAAAAGAAAGAAAAAAGATATCCACATAGGAAAGTGCGGGAATATCGAAAAAAAGGAGTTATACACCGAGTTATGCACATTATCCACATAAAAAAACACGAAAAAAGAGGTTTACATAGTAAAAAAAAGGAACGTTCGTTTTGTGAAGTTATCATAAAGTTGATAAATTTGTAAAAAAAGCAAAAAAATTGTTGACATTTCAAAAGACAAAAAAATAATTTTACTGTCGGAAAATGTCAGTCTATTATACTGAATTGTCTGTGAAATCGGTAGTTGATAAATTTCCAGCTATTTGGTATACTTCTAAAGTAAAATTTGTGCGGGTTAAAGAAGTTAAGAAAAGACAGGTGTCATATGATAAAGAAGATAGAGATTCTAGGCATGAATCTGGACAACTATACAGTCCGGGAAGCAATGCTGCAGGTAGAGGTATATTTAAATAATACGGAAATGAACACCATTGAAAATATTTCTATGGAAATGCTGGTAAAGGCACAGAATGATGAAATTCTGAAAGAATGTATTGAAAAGCTGGATTTGGCAATTATTAATGAAAAGGAAATATTAAAGGCAGCCGGAGTAGTTTCTGCACAGCGTATGCGGGAAACGGTAGAAAATGAATTTTTTAAAGAGTTTATGAAACGTATTGTGCGGAATAATAAAACATCATATCTTCTGGGCAATACCAGCACACAGGTTGGAGAGCTTCAGGGCTTTTTAGCGGAAGAATATCCAAAACTAAAGATAAGCGGTGTGTCTGCGTTGGAAGAGTGTACCGGAGACTTTGATAATATTATTAATGAAATCAATATTGCAGAACCGGATGTGATCTTTTCAATCTTGACGACACCGGAACAGGAAAAATTTCTAAAAGAAAATGTAGAAAAGTTTAATGCCAAGGTTTGGTATGGGCTGGGGCAGAATTATGCCCGCAAACGGGGGGTATCAGAAGTGGCAGATTTTGCAAAGAAGTTGATCCATAAAGGAATGCTTCATAGTATGCTGTCGCGCTACAATAATAAAGATGAATGAGGTTAAAAAGGATGGGCAGTGTGAAAATAGACAGAAAAAAAGTTCTGATGTCCTATCTTATGATTATTATAGGAACCGGAATGATGGGACTTGCTATCAAATGTATCTATGACCCAATCAGTCTTGTAACAGGAGGCTTTGCCGGTATTGCAATTTTGTTAAAGGAATTGACAGGAAATTTGATAGAGGGAGGGATTCCGCTGTGGTTTACCAACCTGGCATTGAATATTCCGGTCTTCTTAATTGCATTGCGGGTAAAAGGAAAGAGGTTCATTGGAAAAACTGCAATAGCAACGTTTCTTCTTTCTGCATGGCTGTACATTATTCCGGAAATAAATCTGGTAAATGGAGACTATACCCTGGCGGCTATTTTTGGAGCTGTCCTCACCGGCAGTGGGCTGGGGATGATTTTCTGGGCCAATGCCACTACAGGTGGAACAGATATGGTTTCTGCATTGATACAGATGAAATTGAAACATTACTCCATTGCCCAGATATTGCGGATAATGGATGGAATCATTGTGTTGACAGGATTCTTTGTATTTGGTATCCGGCCTACCTTGTATGCCTGTGTAGATATTTATATCGCATCGAAGGTAACAGATGCTGTGCTGGAAGGTGGGAAGTTTTCCAAAGCGGCTTATATCATTACGGATAAGTATGAAGAACTCGCCCAGTCCATTATAACTAACCTGGACAGAGGTGTTACTGGATTAGAGGCAAAAGGTATGTATACCGGTGATAAAAAATGTATGTTGTATTGTGTGGTTTCAAAAAAAGAAATTGTGGCATTGAAGGAACTGGTTGCCGGAATTGATAAAAATGCCTTTGTAATTGTTGGAGATGTGCGAGAGGTTTTGGGAGAAGGGTTTATAGAATACAAGGAACATTGAGCTCTTTGTGAACAATGTATAGGTGAAAAAGAGCATATTTTCCAGAAAAGTTGAGGAAATGCATAAGAAAAGTGGATTTCCTCTTTCTTTTTTTGTGGTTTTGCATTAAAATACAAGTTAGAGTATTTTGTTTTCCTCAAAAAGGTAAGTAAAGTTTGTGAAAGTTGTATATGAAAATATGCACAATGAAAAGAGGAAGTGACAGAAGTAGCGAAGGAAAAGAAAAGGAGTGAAGCAAATGATTTCAAGTCAGATACTTCAAAATACCATTGACGGAATGAAGGGAATTACCCGAACGGATTTGTGTATCATTGATACCGAGGGGAAGGTGTTGGCGACAACATTTCCAGATGGGGAAGGTTATGTGACGGCGGCTATGGCATTTGTAGATTCACCAGCAGACAGTCAGGTGGTACAGGGATGTCAGTTCTTTAAGGTATTTGATGAACATCAGCTAGAATACGTACTGCTTGCTAATGGCGACAGTGAAGATGTATTAATGGTGGGGAAAATTGCCAGCTTTCAGATTCAGAATCTTTTGGTGGCATATAAAGAGCGGTTTGACAAAGATAATTTTGTGAAAAATTTATTGTTGGACAATCTGCTTTTGGTAGATATATACAATCGTGCCAAAAAGCTTCATATTGACACTGAGGCAAGAAGAGTGGTATTTATAGTAGAGACAAACCGTGAAAAGGATGGAAATGAACTGGAAAAAGTTAGAAGTCTTTTTGGTGGAAAGTCCAAAGATTTTGTTACTGCCGTAGATGAGAAGAATATCATTGCAGTAAAAGAGATTCAGGAAAATGAAGGACATGAGGAGCTGAACAAGACAGCAGAGGTTATTCTGAATCTGTTCCGTACCAATGAGGACTCTGACGTTCACATTGCTTATGGTACTGTTGTAAATGAAATCAAAGAAGTTTCACGCTCTTATAAAGAGGCACGCATGGCATTGGATGTAGGAAAGATTTTCTTTGAAGGGCGGCATGTGATTGCGTATTCTACTTTGGGAATCGGACGTTTGATTTACCAGCTTCCAATTCCTCTCTGTAAAATGTTCATTAAAGAAATCTTTGATGGAAAATCTCCGGACGATTTTGACGAGGAGACATTAACGACAATTAACAAATTCTTTGAAAACAGTTTAAATGTTTCAGAGACTTCCAGACAGCTGTATATTCACCGTAATACGCTGGTTTATCGTTTGGATAAATTACAAAAGAGTACTGGATTGGATTTACGTGTGTTTGAGGATGCCATTACCTTTAAGATTGCCTTGATGGTAGTAAAATATATGAAGTATATGGAGTCTTTGGATTATTAAGTATTTTAGGAGGCTTACATGATAACATTAGAAAATGTCAGCAAGGCGTATGCAGCAGGGATTCCTGCACTGAACGGCGTTAGTCTGCAAATAGACGAGGGAGAGTTTGTCTTTGTAGTAGGAGACAGCGGCTCAGGAAAATCAACATTAATCAAATTATTATTGAAAGAATTGGAACCCACAGAGGGAAGCATTTCAATTAATAACAAAGAGATGGGAAAAATCCGCCACAGGGATATCCCCAAATTTCGCAGAAATATTGGAGTAGTATTTCAGGATTTCCGTCTGCTAAAGGATAGAAATGTATATGAAAATGTGGCATTTGCTCAACGAGTAGTTGGGACCCCTACGAAGGTAATGAAGCGGAAAGTGCCGGCAGTATTATCTATGGTAGGGTTAGCGGCCAAGTATAAATCATTTCCCAAACAGATTTCGGGTGGAGAACAACAGCGTGTAGCAATTGCAAGAGCATTGGTAAATGAACCCAAAATTCTGATGGCAGATGAGCCTACAGGTAATCTGGATACTCATAATGCGTGGGAAATTATGAAGCTGTTAGAGGAAATAAATCATCGCGGAACTACCGTTTTAGTAGTTACCCATAATCTTGAAATTGTGAAAGCCATGAAAAAACGGGTAATAACTATGAAGAAAGGCGTCGTTGTCAGCGATGAATGTATGGGTGATAACGATGAAGCTTAGTACGTTTGCGTATACCTTAAAACAGGGTATTAAAAATATCTGGCGAAATAAAATGTTTTCTCTGGCATCAATCGCTACCATGTCTGCATGTATTTTCCTGTTTGGGCTATTTTATTCTATTGTGATGAATTTCCAGAGTATTGTAAAGGATGCAGAATCTGGAGTAGCAGTTACCGTATTATTTGAGACAAAAATTGAACAGGATGAAATTGATAATATTGGAAAAGAAATAGATAAGCGGGTGGAAGTAAAAGAGAAGAAATTTGTATCTGCAAAAGAAGCCTGGGAAGGTTTTCAAAAGGATTATTTTGAAGGAAATGAAAATCTGGCAGAAGGATTTGCTGACGATAATCCTCTTGCGAACTCGGCACATTATGAAATTTATATGAATGATATTTCCATGCAGAAGTCATTGGTTACATATTTGCAGTCTCTGGATGGTGTAAGAGAAGTAAAGAGTTCTGATGTGGCCGCCAATACACTAACAGATTTTAACCGTTTGATTGGCTATATATCAGCAGGGGTTATTTTGATTCTTTTGTGCGTTGCTGTATTCCTTATCAGCAATACGGTTACAGTAGGTATTGCAGTGCGAAAAGAAGAAATTGGAATTATGAAATTAATTGGTGCGACGGATTATTTTGTACGGGCGCCGTTTATAGTAGAGGGAATATTGATTGGACTGATTGGTTCGGCACTGCCGCTGGCGGTTCTGTATTTTATGTACCAGAGTATCATTGTGTATATTTCGGAGAAGTTCCACTGGCTTAGCGGAATTATGAATTTCCTTTCAGTTGATAAGGTGTTTTCCACGTTACTTCCGGTAGGATTGCTTTTGGGCGTAGGTATTGGATTCTTGGGAAGCCGTTTTACCATACGCAAACACTTGAAGGTATAAAAAGGATTGAAAACCCGGCGGCCAACAACCGTCGGGTTCTTTGTTCTTTTAAAAATGCATAAAAGTAAGTGAGGAAGGATTTATGAAATTAGGAAAGAAAAAAGGGATAGCAGTCATTTTATTTGGAATGGCGGCAGCAGTAATGCTGGCTTTTTCAGGTATAGGAGATGCAGAGGCACAAGGACTGTCAGAAGCGCAGAAGGAAAAGAAGGGTCTGGAAGAAGATTTAAAGGATGCCCAGGCTATGATTGGCAATTTGAAAAATTCTAAAGAAGATATTGAAGATATGGTAAAAGAACTGGATGGAAAGCTGAAAGGTATTTCAAAGAAAATTTCAGAACTGGAAAACCAGCTTACAGAAAAACAGGGACAGGTGGAGCAGACAGAGGCGGAGCTGGAGGCGGCACAGGGAAACCGAGAAAAGCAGTATGAGGATATGAAGCTGAGAATTCAGTTTTTATATGAGAATCAGAACAGTTCCACAGTGGAGAAAATATTATCCTCTAAGAGCATAGCGGAATTTTTAAATAATGCGGAATATATTGCTCAGATTTCACAATATGATCGCAATATGCTGGTAAAATATGAAGAGACTGTGGAAAGCATTGCTCATATGGAAGAAACACTGAAGACAGAAATCAGTGAATTAAAAGCCATGAAGCAGAGGGTGGAGGAAGATCAAAAGGCAGTAGCAGCACTGGTGCAGGAGAAGGAAGAAAAGATTGCAGAAACCGAAGGAGATATTGTAGATACGGAGCAGATTGCGAAGGTTTATGAGGCTGAGATACAGGCGCAGAATGAGATTATAGCCCAGATTCAGGCGGCAGAAGCGGAACGTATCAGGGAGCAGGAGGCTGCAAATAATGCAGCTGCAGCTGAGAATAATCAGAATACCGATGGTGAAAACCCAAGTGAAGAAACCCCAGATGGCGAAAACTCAGGTGAAGAAAAACCAAGTGAGGAGAAACCAGGTGGCGAAGACACTGGAGATGAAGATACAGGTAATGGCGGAGGAGAAAGTGAGCCAGTGGTCTCAAGTTTTGCCTGGCCATGTCCTTCTTCCAGCAGAATAACCAGTGATTATGGTCCAAGAGAATCACCTACAGCAGGCGCATCCAGCAATCATAAAGGAATTGATATTGGTGCAGCATATGGAGCTGATATTGTGGCAGCAGCAGATGGAACGGTAATATTTGCAGGATATTCCAATTCAGCAGGGAACTATCTGACCGTTAGTCATGGAGGCGGCCTTTATACAGTATATATGCATTGTTCTTCTCTGACTGCTTCTAATGGGCAGAAGGTATCCAGAGGGCAGGTAATCGCAAAAGTGGGAAGTACCGGATTCTCCACCGGAAATCATCTTCATTTTGGTGTAAGCTTAAATGGAAGCTATGTAAATCCATGGAATTACTTATAGATAATAGTAAGCAGAAAAGAGACCTGCTTTAAAAGTTGAAAAAGAAAAGAGGATAAGTATGAACACACAGAATTTTCAACCAGAACAGGAAGAACCGAAAATGGAGTCCCGCAAGTCAGAATTTCGAAGAGGAATAGCAGCCGGAATGTTTGGAATGCTTCTGATTGTAGCGGTAGCAGCAGTTATAGGCAGCATTTTCTGGAAAAAGGGAATTGTACCAGAGAATATTAGTGGGAATGATACTCAAAAATCTATTTCTACAACGGAAGTAAAGGAAAAAGCGGGAGAAATTGCGAATATACTGGATCAATACTATTATGAAGATATTGACAAGGAGGCACTGGTTAACGGTATGTACGCTGGTATCGTAGATGGCGTAGGAGATCCTTATACCAGTTATTATACGGCAGATGAATATAAATCCCTTACAGAAAGCACAAGCGGAATATATTATGGAATTGGTGCAGTTCTGACACAGAATATGGATACTAATGTAGTTACCATTCTCCATGTATATCCGGGAAGTCCTGCGGAAGAAGCAGGGGTAAGGGATGGAGATGTGATTGTACAGGTAGGCGATATTGAAGGCGATAGCATGGAATTGTCTGAACTGGTAAAGCATATTAAAGGAGAAGAAGGCACTGCGGTGCATCTGCAATTACTTCGGGAAGGTCAGAAGGACTATTTAGATTTTGACGTGGAACGCCGTCAGATTGAAGTTCCTACGGTAGAGTATCAGATGCTGGAAGGAAATATAGGATTTATTCAGCTTTCAGAGTTTGCGGATAATACACCGGAACAGTTTGATGCAGCAATTAAGGATTTACAGAACCAGGGTATGAAGTCTATGATTGTGGATTTGCGTAACAATCCAGGTGGTGTGCTTGAATCCGTTTGTATTATGCTGGATGAAATTCTGCCTAAGGGAATGGTAGTATACACAGAGGATAAATATGGAAACCGGTCTGATTATACATCGGATGAATCCAGTATAGATATTCCAATGGCAGTTCTGATAAATGAAAACAGTGCAAGTGCTTCAGAAATTTTCGCAGGAGCCATCAAGGATTATGAATATGGAACCATAATTGGAACAACCTCCTTTGGAAAAGGAATTGTACAGAGTATCGTTCCGATGAAGGATGGAAGTGCAGTAAAAGTTACCATGGCGAAGTATTTTACACCAAAGGGAAATTATATCCATGAGGTAGGAATAGAGCCGGATATTGAATTGGAATACGAAAATCAGGGAGATGCTTCCGAAACTTACAATCCAATGCAGGACAATCAGGTTTTAAAGGCATTAGAAGTATTGGGAAATCCATAAAAAATTATTAATTGACGCAGGAGGA
Source organism: uncultured Eubacterium sp. (assembly GCA_964620885.1). GTDB lineage: Bacteria > Bacillota > Clostridia > Lachnospirales > Lachnospiraceae > Petralouisia. The sequence continues at coordinate 11,667 of CAZUKR010000024.1, read as the reverse complement.
GACTATGGCGGTTTATGCAAAGGCAATAAAGGTAGTGGAGGAACTATTTGGAAAAGACAGTGTATTTGCACTGGCAACGGCAAAGAATAATGTTCCGTCTGTGCGGTTCATTGATGTTTATTATCAGGAGGGTAGTTTTTATATTGTAACCTATGCAAACTCTCAGAAGGTACAAGAAATAGAAGAGAACAACGAAGTGTCATTGTGCAGCGAACAGTATCGGTTTAGCGGGAAAGCCTATAATATTGGGCATCCTTTGAAGCAGGAAAATAAAGAAATGAGAGACCGGTTGATTAAAGTTTTCGAGCCATGGTATTTTGCCCATAACAATGAAGCAGATGAAAATATGTGTTATGTAGAGGTAAAACTGGAGAATGGTTTTTTCTTTCAGAATGGAACGGGATATCGGGTGAATTTTAAAGAAAAAACAGCAGAAGAATTTCCATTTGATTTCGAAATAGAATTGCCGTAATAAGAGGGAAACATGCGAAGTGAAAATGAAATGTTGGAATTAATTCTTGGAACTGCAAAAGAGGATGAACGAATCCGTGCAGTCTATATGAACGGTTCCAGAGTAAATCCCAATGTAAAGAAGGATTGTTATCAGGATTATGACATTGTGTATGTGGTAAAGGAAACCAAATCTTTTTATCAGGAAGAGAATTGGATTGACAGATTTGGTGAGATACTGTCCTTACAGATGCCGGAGAGAATGGATAAGATGAGGGGACTGGAATGCCATTGGGAGGATACCTATGGCTGGCTTATGCTGTTTACCGATGGAAACCGTATTGATCTGCATGTAAATTCCATTCCCTTTGCACAGAAGGAAATAGGGAAGGATAGATTATGCAGAATTTTACTGGATAAAGATGGAATTCTTCCGGAGATATCAGAATCTACTGATGAAGATTACTGGGTAAGAAAGCCCGCAGAAGCGGATTTCTTATGTGAATGTAATAATTTCTGGTGGTGTCTGAACAATGTGGCAAAGGGAATTGCAAGAGAAGAAATATCCTATGTAATGGATATGATAAATTACGAGATTCGTCCCTGTCTGGAACATATGATTTCCTGGAGTATTGGCGTAGAGTATGATTTCACCGTCAGTGTAGGAAAGTCAGGAAAATTTTTGCCGAAGTTTCTTTCAGAAGAACGGTATCAAAATTTTTTGTCTACTTATTCCGATGCCGATACAGAACATCTTTGGCAGGCAGTGTTTGTTATGTGCGACTTGTTTCATGAAACAGCCATGGAGGCTGTAGAGAAATTAAATATTATTTATAACCAAAAGGAAGAAAATGGAGCAAGACGATATTTGCGCATGATTCAACAGGGGATATGAGAAAGCGTTGACAAATACTGCCCAATAAGATACCATGAACAAGATATAAGAAAATTACATATATCGCGGAGGGACCCAATTGTGGTTGAGAAGGTTAAAACCTGACTCTTGGAACCTGTCAGTTAACACTGTCGTAGGGAGCGGAAGATAAGTTATAGATATTAATGAAGCTTTACTGCAGTTCTACTGTAGTGAAGCTTTTTTAATTTATAGGAAAGGTTTCGTTTTGCTAAAGTATGAAGGTGTACAATTTCCTATAAATTAAAACGCTCCGCGCCGGAAGCACACGCGCAAAAAGAAAAGGAGAAAAAGATGAGTACATACGCAACACAGATGGAAGCAGCACGCAAAGGAATTGTAACAGAGCAATTAAAGAAGGTAGCAGAAAAGGAACGGATGAGGGTAGAAGAACTGATGCCGTTAGTTGCAAAAGGAAAGGTGGCAATTTGTGCCAACAAAAGTCACAAGTGCATTGATCCGGAAGGTGTAGGTTCTATGTTGAAAACCAAGATTAATGTAAATCTTGGAATTTCCAGAGACTGCAAGGATTATAATGTGGAAATGGAAAAAGTAATGGCAGCCGTAGATATGGGAGCACATGCCATTATGGATTTATCCTCTCATGGAGATACCATTCCATTCCGCAGAAAGCTTACTTCAGAATGTCCTGCTATGATTGGAACAGTTCCGGTATATGATTCCGTTATTCATTATCAGAGGGATCTTGCAACCTTAACAGCCAAGGACTTTATTGATGTGGTACGTCTTCATGCGGAAGATGGTGTAGACTTTGTGACACTGCACTGCGGTCTTACCAGAAAGACAATTGATCAGATTAAAAAGCATAAACGTAAGATGAATATCGTATCCAGAGGAGGTTCTCTGGTATTTGCATGGATGTGCATGACGGGAGAAGAAAATCCATTTTATGAATATTACGATGAAATACTGGAAATTTGCCGGGAACATGATGTTACCATTTCACTGGGAGATGCCTGCCGACCAGGCTGTCTTGCGGATGGCTCTGATGTGTGTCAGATTGAAGAACTGGTGCGTCTGGGCGAACTGACCAAGCGCGCATGGGAAAGAGATGTACAGGTAATAGTAGAGGGACCGGGACATATGCCCATGGATCAGATTGCGGCAAATATGAAAATTCAGCAGACCATCTGTATGGGAGCACCATTCTATGTATTAGGACCAATCGTAACAGATATTGCGCCGGGATACGACCATATCACCTCTGCGATTGGAGGGGCCATTGCAGCACAGCACGGAGCGGCATTCTTATGCTATGTTACACCAGCAGAGCATTTGGCATTACCAAATGTAGAAGATGTAAAACAGGGAATTATTGCCTCTAAAATTGCGGCTCATGCAGCAGACATTGCCAAGGGAGTACGCGGAGCCAGAGAAATTGATGATAAAATGGCGGATGCGCGCCGTGAACTGGATTGGGAAGCACAGTGGGAATGTGCCATTGATCCGGAAACTGCAAAACAGATTCGCGAGGACAGAAAGCCGGAACATGATGACACCTGTTCCATGTGCGGGAAATTCTGTGCAGTGCGCAGTATGAATAAGGCATTGTCCGGAGAATACATTGATATCTTATAGGAGAAAGCCATGAAAATGAATATAAAAAAGATGGCTCTGGCGGGAATGATGACTGCACTTGGCGTAAGTCTATCGGCATTCTCCATTCCGATAGGAGCCTCAAAGTGCTTTCCGATACAACATCTTTTGAATGTGCTGGCAGGGGTATTTTTAGGACCGGGATATGCAGTAGGCTTTGCTTTTTCCACAGCACTCATTCGCAATCTCATTGGAACCGGAAGCTTATTGGCATTTCCGGGAGGTATGATAGGAGCCTTCTGCTGCGGCATGTTCTATAAATATAGCAAAAAGATTCCGCTGGCATTGATAGGAGAAGTGTTTGGTACAGGGATACTGGGCGGTTTGCTCTGCTATCCCATGGCAAAGCTGTTGCTGGGAAACGGAGAAGCGGCTCTATTTAGCTATGTGCTGCCGTTCCTTATCAGTACTTTGGGAGGAAGTCTCATTGCAGCAGTGCTGTTAGGAATTCTTTATCAGTCAAAAGCGATTCATTATTTAAACCAGATGCTGGAATAGAAAAGAGGAAAGATATGAAGCCGGAGGAAATACAGGAAATTTTCAGAAAAATCAGAGAGGAACAGCCTGTGATTCATATGATACCCAACGGGGTGTCTGCTTCTCTCTGCGCAGATGGGCTTTCTGCTCTTGGAGCAAGGCCTCTGATGGCGGTTGCACCTGAGGAAATGGAAGAAATTGTAGCCCAGGCAGATGGTGTGGTGGTAAATCTGGGACAACTTACACTGGAAAAGGGCGAAGCGGCAAAGCTGGCTCTTACATCAGCAGAAAGAGAGAAGAAGCCTGTGGTGTTAGACCCTGTGGGATGTGGTGCCTCCGGATTTCGTCTAAAGACAGTACAGGAGCTTCTGGAGATTCCATGGAAGGGAATCATAAAAGGAAACAAATCAGAAATATATAGTATTCAGCAGGAAACCCTTACCAGAGAGGGGATTGATGCCCTAAAGGAACGAAAACTAACCTCAAAAGTGCCCATGAACCGGACGCTTCTGGTGAGTGGTGAAGCAGAGAGAATTCTTTGGCCGGGAGGTATGAAAGAACTGGAAAAAAAGAAAGAACGCAGACATAATATTGTAGGAACCGGATGTCTTCTGGGGGCTGTGGCAGGAGCATGTCACAGCGTGGAACCCAAACCGGAACGGGCAGCTTATGCAGCTGCCGAGGGCATGAGATATGTGCTGGAACAGTCAGAACGTGCCAAAGGGTATGGACAGGCAAAGGTGCTTCTGCTGGATGCTTTGGAAGTGTTAGGGGAAAGTGTATTTTTGGATTGGATGAAAGGAAGAGACAAATGAAACGTTGGTTGTATTTGATTGCAGATTTTTCCTATGGCAGGGAAAAGCTAGAAGAAGCCCTGAAGGCTGGTGTGGATTATATTCAGCTTCGGGAAAAAAATATATCCTCTGCGGAGTATCTAAAGCGTGCCAGAGACTTGCGGGAAATGACAGAGAAATATAACACAAAGCTGATTATTAATGACCGCATTGATATTGCTCTTTTAAGCGGAGCGGATGGAGTACATCTGGGACAGTCGGATGTTTCCGTGAAAGACGCCAGAAAACTCCTTGGAAGAGATAAGATTATCGGTGCTACTGCAAAGACCGTAGCACAGGCAGTACAGGCACAACAGGAGAGTGCGGATTATCTTGGAAGCGGGGCGTGGTTTCCCACTGCTACCAAACAGGATGCAGTACCTCTTGCAGAAGAGACTTATCGGGAGATTTTAAAGGCGATTACTATTCCGGATGTGGCAGTAGGCGGTATTACAGGAGATAACTGTAAGAAGGCTTTGGACTGTGGGGCGGATGGTCTTGCCATATCAGCAGGGATTCTAAAGGCAGAAGATGTGACAGCAGAAGTAAAGAGAATAAGAACATTACTGGACGAAGCATAGGAGGAAATGAAATGAAAACAGTACTTACCATAGCCGGAAGTGATTGCAGCGGCGGTGCTGGAATCCAGGCAGATTTAAAAACAATTACAGTACATGGACTGTATGGGGAAAGCGTTATTACAGCCCTTACAGCACAAAATACGATGGGAGTAGCAGATATTATGCCGGTTCCTCCGAAGTTTTTAGAAGAGCAGTTGGAATGTGTATTTACTGATATTGTACCGGATGCGGTGAAAATAGGAATGATACCAGGACTTCCACAGATGGAAGTTCTGCAATCCATTCTTAAAAAATATCAGCCGGAAAATGTAGTGATGGATCCCGTAATGGTCTCCACCAGTGGAAGTAAGTTAATGGAATTGGAAGCACTATCTTTTTATCAAAAGTATCTGCTGCCCATGGCGGATATTTTTACTCCTAATATGCCGGAGGCAGAATGGCTGCTGAACAGGAGTATAGCAACCAGGGAGGAAAGAACAGAGGCGGCAGAGGAATTGGCATCGCACTATCCTGGTGCAGTTCTTTTAAAAGGAGGACATGACAAGACACAGGCAGATGATTTACTTTTGACAGAAGGGAAAAAAGTCTGGTTCTCACAGAAAAAGATTGCAAATCCCAATACCCATGGAACGGGATGCACCCTGTCTTCTGCCATTGCCTGTAATATGGCAGAGGGATATGGGATAGAAGAAAGCGTAGGGCGTGCAAAGGAATACGTTACCGGTGCAATTGAGGCTGGGCTGAACCTTGGAAAGAGCAATGGCCCTCTGAACCATATGTACCTCATTGGGAAAGAGAAATAAAGGTTGCAGACACAGGAGCGTTTGAGTTACAATACCATGGAACAGTCCCATGAAACAGCAGGGGCTGATAGCAGAATACGAAAGGGGATTTTGAAATGAAGCGTAAAATGATAGCTCTTTTCTTAAGTATTTCTCTGGTATGTACTGCCTGTGGAAGCCAGAATACAGAACCGGAAAAGATAGAGAATGAAGAAGAAAAAGTACCAGTAGAGGGAGCAGTTCCAGCTATATCATATACAGATTTTTCTGAGGATATCGTAGAAGAGGAAACGGGAAGACTGTTGCTGAAGGTTACGGAGAATTCTCCGTTTATTACTCTTGAAAAAAATGAAGAAGCGGCAGCATTGATGAATCGTGTGTTCGAGCAGCAGCGTGATAAAAATGAGATGAAAATAAAGAGTAACAGAAGCATGGCAGAAAGTGATATTTCAGGTTTGGAGGAGGAAGAGCTCCAGTTATGGGATGGCTATAATTATGGCTATAACTATGAGGCGATGTATGTATCTTCTAAAATCCTCAGTATAAAGGCGGTTATGACGGAAGAGATGGGAACACCTCATCCCCTGATGGATGTGGTATCGTATGCCTTTTACGTACCGGAAGGAAAACTGCTGACCCTGTCAGATATTTTTGCAGATGAAAGCGGAGCAAGGGATATTGTGAAGCAGTACATACAGGACATTGTAACCAGTGAAAAATATCAGGAATACCTTCTGGATGATTACGAAAGTTACGTTTCAGATATCTTAACGGAAGATGATTTTTATCTGAATGAGCAGGGGCTGGTTGTTATCTGCAATCCATATCTGCTGACCCAGTATGAAGCAGGTGTTATAGAAATAAGTGTTCCATATGAGGCATTAAAAGAAGTTATAAATGAGGAATATCTGCCGTAGACAGAAGGGAGCAGGAACCAGATGGATAAATCACCGTTGACTACCTTGTGTTATATTGAAAAAGATAACCGCTATCTGATGCTCCACCGGGTAAAGAAACAGGTAGATGTAAATAAAGATAAATGGATTGGAATTGGCGGACATTTCGAACAGGGAGAAAGTCCGGAAGAATGCTTACTGCGGGAAGTAAAGGAAGAAACGGGGCTTACGCTTAAAAGCTGGAAGTTCCGTGGTATTGTAACCTTTCAGGCAGAAGGATGGAATACAGAATACATGTGTCTGTATACTGCCGATGAATTTGACGGAGAGCTTACGGAATGTAGTGAAGGAACATTGGAATGGGTGGAAAAGGACAGGCTTACTGCCCTGCAGTTATGGGAGGGTGACAAGATTTTCCTGAAACTGCTGGCAGAGGATTATCCGTTTTTCTCACTGAAATTAAGCTATTCGGGAGACCGGCTGATGGAGGCAGTTCTGGATGGAAAGAACATGGAACTGTTTGATATTCGCACAGAAGCAGGGGAACTTACCGGAGAAGTAAGGGAACGGAGTATTGCCCATGAAAATGGTGACCGGCATGGGACATCACATGTATGGATTGTCCGTCAGGGCGAAGCCGGAAAGATAGAAGTGCTGATGCAGAAGAGAAGCCAAAATAAGGACTCTTTTCCGGGATGCTATGATATTTCTTCGGCTGGACATCTTCCTTCCGGCTGCGATTATCTGGAATCTGCCCTGCGGGAATTGGAAGAAGAACTTGGAATAAAGGCAGAGCCGGAAGAATTAGCTTATGCCTTTATGCATCTTGGGTATATGGATGGAGTGTTTTATGGAAAGGCATTTCATAATGCTGAAATCAGTGCAGTTTATGTATATCAGAAAGAGATTGAGATAGCGGAATTAAAACTTCAGAAAGAAGAAGTAGAGTCCGTTTGCTGGATGGAATATGAAACTGCTCTGGAAGAAATCCGGGAAGAAGCCAGCCGTGGTGTTTGTGAAAAATACTGCATATTTCCGGATGAATTTGAACAGCTGGGTGAATGGCTGGAGAAACAGGCTTAGTCCAGAAATGGAGAAAGCTTCTGCTGCCAGTGGTCAGTAAGTCTTTCCGGCGACCAGGCGGCATTGGCAGGACTGGTAGAAGGAAGTTTATGGATGGGATATCCGGTCTTTGGCAATGTATATTTATTATAAAGTTCACAGGCCTTAGCACCGTTTCCAAAGATAGCGGAAATACCGGAATGTTCCAATAAGAATCCAATATCAGCAGGAATTACATTGCGGATACTGCTGTCAGAAGAACCAATAATTTCACAGCTTTTAATCACATCCCAGATGGCGATGTGATGGGTAAGAAGCAATTCTTTTTTCTCGGAAATGGAAGAAGGAACTGCTTCTTTTACAATATTGGCCAGAACTTTCCAGAAACGATTCTGTGGATGTCCATAATAAAAATGCTGTTCCCGTGACTTGATGGAAGGCAGGGTTCCTAAAATAAGGATTTTAGATTCACTGTTATAAACCGGTTCAAATTCATGGTTGATTTGTTGGTAATCTGACATGGAAAGCTCCTTTGACTTGTTTTCTTATCATTATAGCCCTAACAGACTGGAATTTCCAGAAGAATCAGTGTAGAATAAATATGAATATTTTAAGGAAGAGAGGAAAAGAACAATGGAAGAATTTTTAATAAAGAATACAACAAGAGAACAGCGGGAGCAGATTGTAAAGGAATCTTTGGGATACAGTGATTTGGGGTGTGATGAAGGGGGAGGCGCTTATGGGTATGATATGTATGAGCCCTATATTGACGGAGAAAAAGAATTGACAGAAATTACACAGGAATTTAGAGCTTCTTATATGAAAGATATGGAGCGTCAGGAACGGGGCGGCTGTGGTATGTAAAAATTCTAGCAGGTGAATGCTTCAAGAATTTTCTCCAAAAGACGATATATGATACAAGTAATGTAAATCGTAAAAAATGGAGGGAGAATAATGAATATACAGGGAGCACAAATTTTTAGAAATATTTTTGGAAAAGAAGCGGTAGAAGAGGAAAATGGTGTAGACAAGAAACAGTCTGGTAATCTATTTGCATCAAAGGCCGGCACCGGAAAAATAGATGGATTTAATATTCAGGCCGAGTGGATGGAGTTTTTTGATCCTACTACCGGAATGAGCGAGGAACAGCAGGCGGCATTTGAGGAACGGATTACACAAAAGCTTAGGAGTGGAAAGAAACTTAGTGCTGAGGAAATGAATTATCTACAGGTGAAAAATCCTCAGATGTATGTGCAGGCAGCAAGAGTCCAGACCATGCGTGAAAATTTGAAAAGTCAGCTGGAAAACTGTAAATCAAAAGAAGAAGTAGAAAAAATATATGGGGATGCCGTATCCATGATAGGGAAAGAGGATCCTATGAGAGAAGCCATTATGGCGGCTTATGATGATGTGGCGAAAGAGTTTAAGAAAACAGAAGAGTATCAGGCACTGCCTGAAAAGGAAGAGGACATAGAGGCTTAAAAGTGTGGGAGGTATGGCATGGATAGTATGGAATTGGAGAAAAGAGGAGCAATTTATTTTGAGCAGATTCGTACTGGTTTGTCAGAGTATCACAGTGAAACTAAAAAATTATCTCAGGAAGAAGCCATGGATATTCTGGAAAAAATGTGGAAAGAATCCTATAAAGACCAGACCTATGTGGATTTTTATTATTATAAACTGGAAGAAGATGCCCGGCAGAAGGTGGAAAGTCTGCTGACAAGGGAAGAACTGGACTATTTGAAAAATCAGAAGCCGGGGCTTATTTTTCCTCTGGATGCTATTTTGCTGTCTATCATAACAAAATTAAATGAGGCAGAAATGCTGTTTTCCACTATTTATTTTGCAGGAGAAAAAGGAAAGCGCGGTACCTGGTGGGGAAATTATAATCAGGAGTATATTGTGTTTACAGATCGAGGAGATGGTGATGGAGCGATATACCAGGAAGAATGAAAATGGAATCTATGAGATTGAAAAAGAAGTAAACATTGGAGATGCAGCAGAGCGTCTTGCACGATTTGAAAATGTGTATGAAGCCCTCCGGCAGAGTCTTACAGATACAAAGGAGAAGCTGGAGGGACTGCGAAGTCAGGGAAAGGTAAAGTCTGTAACTTTTCAGCAGTTTCTGGGAAAGAAAATTAATTATGAGAATCTGATGAGCCTGTTTGAGATACATGGAATCGGAGAATAAAAGAGAAGTTCCAGGGAATCCTATCTTTGAGGTGATAGAATGGACAAGAAGGAATTAGAAAAACAGAGAGAAAAATCCAGCAAGGAGAAATTTAATTCCGTTACTCAAAGCGTAAAACCGGAAAATCAGAATCAAACCCACAATGCACGGAAAGAAGGAATCGCTCCAATAAATCAAAAGCGGTGAGATTAGGTGAAACGGGGTTGTCGGGAAAAGCAATTTTCTTTTTATGTATATACTAGATATGGGAATCATAGAACGTGATTCCCATATCTAGTATTGTAAGGAGTCATTGACTTTACCCGGCAATCCCTTTTCATTTTATAAAGAAGATATGATATAATATTATCATTAATAAACGAAAGGAGCCTGGAAGTAATGGCTGTTATAAGAAACAAAGGAAGAAGACTGAATGAATATGTAAAGGATTATATTGTCTTTGATTTGGAAACCACAGGTTTTCGTTCAGGATTGGATGAAATTATAGAAATATCGGGCGTAAAGGTAGAAAATAATGAAATTGTGGATACATATTCTACGCTGGTGAGACCATCCATTCGAATTCCGGCGTCTGCTACAAAAGTCAATGGAATTACCAATGATATGGTAATGGATGCACCGGGAATTGGGGAAGTGCTGGAGGAATTTGTTGATTTTATGGAGACTGGAATTCTGGTGGGACATAATATCCACAGCTTTGATACAAACTTTATTTATGATGCCGCCATGGAGGTATTCCAGGAGGGCATATATAATGATTACATAGATACACTGTATATTGCGAAAAGCTGTCTGCCCCAGTTAAAGCATCACAAGCTGGGGGATGTTTCGGAGTACTTTGGGATTGATACGGCAGGTGCTCATAGGGCGTTAAATGACTGTATTATGAATCAGAAGTGCTACGAAAAGATGGGACCATTGCTGGAGGCGCAGAAACAGGCATCACCGGATCAGGTGTGCCCAGAGTGCGGCGGAGTGCTGACGAAGCGAAAAGGACGGTTTGGGGAGTTCTGGGGATGTGGGAGTTTTCCAAGGTGTCGGTATACGAGGAAGGTGTAGGGGAAGAGGGGAGGTAATAATTTTGGTAAATAGGAATGAATTGATGACGGCGGTAAGTACAGCGTTTATAGATGAAACTATAAATTCAAACACATTTTTACAACCTAAATTTATTTCTAACGATTATAAAAAGGGTAAAAAGGTGTTGGTGTCCATTGAAAATGAACTGAAAAATTGCAGTGAATTTATGATGAGTGTGGCTTTTATTACAGAAGCAGGGATTCAACCCTTGTTACAGGTTCTAGATGAGTTGAACAAGAGGGGGATACAGGGAAAAGTTTTAACTACAAATTATAAGAATTTCACATCTCCCAAAGCAATAGAAAAGTTATCTTCGTTTAAAAATATTGAAGTGAAAATGTATAAGGTACAAGAGGGTGAACCGGGATTTCATACAAAAGGGTACATTTTTCGAAAGGAAGATCTATATAGAATTATTATAGGCAGTTCTAATTTAACGTCATGGGCATTAACTCAAAATCGCGAATGGAATATAGAAATTTTATCAACACATCAAGGAAAAATGGCGGTAGAAATACTAGATGAATTTGAAGAGATGTGGGAGAGTGCTGATAAGTTAGAGAAATGGTTTGAGTCCTACAAAAGAATTTATAAAGAACAAAAGGAAATAGCCAAAAGAGAAAAAATTGTACCAGTAAAGCAGTATCAACTTAAACCTAATTATATGCAGGTCGCTTTTACGGAAAGACTTTCTGAAATGCGAAATGAAGGAAAAAATAAAGCACTTTTGATTTCTGCTACAGGGGAACGGGTTATAATTGTGACAGGTCGAAAAAGTCCAGTAA
>CAZUKR010000023.1:0-27624 GCA_964620885.1 uncultured Eubacterium sp. | reverse complement strand
GCCAAAAAGTAGCTGTCGCTTCACGATTTTTCAATCGTTAAAGCGACAGCCCCTTTTTGGTATCCTGCAAGCAGGGGATATTTATTTGTCCTGTTCTGCCATTTTCATAGCTCTTACCTTCAATGGAAGACCGAATAAGGTAATAAAGCCTTCTGCATCATGGTGGTCATATAAATCACCGGTGGTAAAGCTTGCCAGAGATTCACTATATAAGGAATATGGTGAAGTAGTGCCGGCCTTGATAACATTTCCTTTATAGAGTTTGAACTTAACTTCTCCGGTTACATATTCCTGAGTAGATTCTACAAAGGCTTGTACCGCTTCACGAAGAGGTGTAAACCATTTGCCTTCATAAACAATCTGAGCCATTTTGTTGCCCATATCTTTTTTGACTTCCATGGTAGCACGGTCTAATACCAGTTCTTCCAACTGCTGTTGAGCTTCCAGAAGAATGGTTCCGCCAGGAGTCTCATATACACCTCGTGACTTCATTCCCACAACACGATTTTCTACAATATCAATAATTCCAATTCCGTGTTTTCCGCCCAGACGGTTTAATTCACGGATAATGTCTGCTACACTCATAGCTTTTCCGTTTACTGTCTTTGGAACACCAGCTTCAAAAGTCATGGTAACATATTCAGGTTCATTCGGAGCTTTTTCAGGAGAAACTCCAAGAACTAATGTGTGGTCATAGTCTGGTTCGCACGCAGGATCTTCCAGTTCCAGACCTTCATGGCTGATGTGCCATAAGTTACGGTCGCGGCTGTAGCTGGTATCAGCAGAGAATGGAAGATTAATGCCATGAGCCTGACAATATTCAATCTCATCTTCCCGGGACTGAAGATCCCATTTTTCATCTCTCCATGCTGCAATAATTTTTAAATCAGGAGCCAGAGCTTTAATGCCAAGTTCAAAACGAATCTGGTCATTTCCTTTACCGGTAGCACCGTGGCATATTGCGGTAGCGCCTTCCTTTCTTGCAATTTCTACTAATTTTTTTGCAATTCCCGGACGTGCCATGGAGGTACCAAGCAAATATTTGTTTTCATATATAGCACCTGCCTGAACACATGGGATGATATAATCTTCCGCAAATTCATCTGTAATATCCTCTATGTATAACTTGGTGGCACCGGATAATTTTGCATGTTCCTCTAAACCGTCCAGTTCCTCTTCCTGACCGCAGTCGATACAACAGCAAATAACTTCATAATCATAATTTTCCTTTAACCATGGAATAATGGCAGTGGTATCCAATCCACCGGAATACGCTAAAACTACTTTTTCTTTCATTCTAAAATCCCTCCATTAATAATATTCAATAAATCTAACATCTAATATACAATAGGATGTCTAAAAACGCAAGTGAAAAAATATACATAATTGAATAATAAAAATACAAATATGCATGCAAAAAGACGAAAAAAAACAATGGAAAAACAGGAAAAAGAATATCAAACACATGTTAATCAAGTGCTTGGAGAGAAAATAAAGCAATAGGGAAAGTTAAAAATAAAAACAAATGCTTGCATAAAAAAACAAATGACTGTATAATTATGCAATATAAAAGTAAAAAGTCCTTTACGAAAATAGCAGGATATATTATTATGGTAAAGATACAATGCTTTAAAATAGAAAAATAAACAGAAAGGTGTGTTGATATGATAAAAGTAGGAATTATTGGAGCAACTGGATATGCCGGAGGAGAACTGGTACGTATTTTACTGGGACATAAGGAAGTGGAGATTAAATGGTATGGTTCCAGAAGCTATATAGATAAAAAATATGCAGATGTATACAGAAACATGTTTCAGCTGATAGAAGATACGTGCCTGGATGATAATATAGAAAAACTTGCAAAGCAGGTAGATGTAATCTTTACGGCAACCCCTCAGGGATTTCTGGCAGGAGTGTTGACGGAAGAGATTCTGCAGAATACCAAGGTAGTTGATTTAAGTGCAGATTATCGTTTGAAAGATGTAAAGACCTATGAAGAGTGGTATAAAATGGAACATAAGAGTCCTCAGTTTATAGAAGAGGCAGTATATGGCCTGTGTGAAGTGAATCGCGAAAAGGTGAAGAAAGCAAGATTGATAGCAAACCCGGGATGCTATACTACCTGTTCCATACTTACTTCATATCCTCTTATAAAAGAAGGGTTAATTGAGACAAATACCTTGATTATAGATGCGAAATCAGGTACATCTGGAGCAGGAAGAGGCGCTAAGGTGCCGAATTTATTCTGTGAAGTAAATGAGAATATGAAAGCATATGGGGTAACAGAGCACCGTCATACACCGGAGATTGAAGAACAGTTGGGATATGCGGCAGAAGAAGAGGTAATCATTAACTTTACACCTCATCTGGTACCAATGAACAGAGGAATTCTGGCAACAGAATATGCTTCCTTAAAAAAGATTCGTCAAGCAGATGGAAGCTATACATATCCAACTTATGAGCAGATAAAGGCAGCCTATGATAAATACTATAAAGACGAGTATTTTATCCGTGTACTGGAAAAGGATCAGTGTCCGGAAACGAAATGGATAGAAGGCAGTAACTTTGTAGATATCGGTTTTAAGATAGACGAACGTACGGGAAGGATTATTATGATGGGAGCCATTGATAATCTGGTAAAAGGAGCAGCAGGACAGGCGGTGCAGAATATGAACCTTTTGTTTGGACTGCCGGAAAATGAGGGCTTGCAGTTAGTTCCTATGTTCCCTTAATTTACGAAATGAGATGAAATGAAGATGGGAAAACAGACAGATATTGTAATACGTGAAATGAAATGCCAGGACTATGACGGTATATATGCTCTTTGGAAGACCATAAAAGGATTCGGTATGCGCAGTGTAGATGATTCCAGAGAGGGCGTAGAGCGTTTTATAAGGAGAAATCCAACCACCAGTGTGGTGGCAGAAGCAGATGGAAAAATAGTAGGAACTATCTTGTGCGGACATGATGGAAGAAGAGGCTGTTTCTACCATGTATGTGTGCAAGAAGCATACAGAAAGCATGGAATTGGAAAGCGTATGGCAGTTACAGCTATGCGGGCATTACAGAAGGAGCATATCAATAAAGTATGCCTTATTGCATTTGAAAGCAATGTGGTGGGAAATCGATTCTGGAAAAGTGTAGGCTGGAATTTTCGGGAAGATTTGAATTATTATGATTTTGTTCTAAATGATGAGAATATTACAACGTTTCAATAAAGGAAAGGAAGCGGGGCTATGGAGATTATTACAGGCGGAGTTACCGCAGCAAAAGGATTTAAAGCAGCAGCTACAGCGGCTGGAATTAAGTATAAAGACCGTGCAGATATGGCGATGATTGTGAGTGAGGTGCCGGCGGTGTCAGCAGGAACATTTACCACCAATGTAGTGAAGGCCGCTCCAGTAAAATGGGATAAACAGGTAGTGGAAACTCAGGAATGTGCACAGGCAGTGGTTGCCAATGCCGGAATTGCCAATGCATGTACGGGAGAAGAGGGAATGTCTTACTGTAAAAAGACAGCAGATATGGTACAGGAGCAGATGCAGATACCGGCAGAGCAGGTGCTGGTGGCATCCACTGGTGTGATAGGAATGCAGCTTCCCATTGACAGAATAGAAAATGGAGTGAAGGCTATGGTGCCGGAGTTGAAGGATACAAAAGAGAACGGACATGAGGCAGCCTGTGCCATTATGACAACGGATACAAAGGCAAAAGAAGCAGCGGTTACCTTTGAGGCAGATGGAGTTGTTGTAACGGTAGGGGGAATGTGCAAAGGTTCTGGAATGATACATCCAAATATGTGTACCATGTTGAGTTTTATAACGACGGATATTGCAATCTCAAAAGAGCTGCTTCAGGAAGCTCTGGGGGAAGATGTGAAGGATACCTATAATATGATTTCCGTAGACGGAGATACTTCTACTAATGATACCGTACTGTTACTTGCCAATGGAATGGCAGGGAATAAAACAGTAACACAAAGAGATGAAACGTATCAGAAGTTTGTGGAAGCTTTAAATTACATAAACACCACTCTGGCCAAGAAGATGGCAGGTGATGGAGAAGGAGCAACCGCATTGTTTGAAACCCGGGTAATTCATGCAGATACAAAGGAAAATGCCAAAGTCCTTGCCAAGTCAGTTATTTGTTCTTCTTTAACCAAAGCCGCTATTTATGGACACGATGCAAACTGGGGAAGAATCCTTTGTGCACTGGGCTATTCCGGTGTGGAATTTAATCCGGAAGCTATCGAACTGTTTTTTCAAAGTAAATCAGGAAAGATTCAGATCTATAAGGATGGAATTGCAACGGATTACAGTGAAGAAGAAGCTACAAAGATATTATCGGACGAAGAAGTGACCGTATTGGTAGATATGAAAATGGGAGAAGCCGAGGCCACGGCGTGGGGATGTGACCTGACTTATGACTATGTAAAAATCAATGCGGATTATCGTTCTTAAAAATAGATAAAAGAAAAGAGGGTAAGATAAGATGGAAGAAAAAAATATGCAGTTACTTCTGCAAAAGGCTGAGGTGCTTATAGAAGCCTTACCATACATACAGCGTTTTAACCGAAAAATTATAGTTGTAAAATACGGCGGAAGTGCCATGGTGGATGATGAATTAAAGAGAAATGTCATTCAGGATGTGACCTTGCTGAAGCTGGTGGGCTTCAAGCCTATTATCGTTCATGGGGGCGGAAAAGAAATCAGCAAATGGGTTGGAAAAATAGGAATGGAAGCAGAATTTATCAACGGCCTGCGGAAAACAGACGAGGCTACCATGGAAATTGCAGAAATGGTACTCGGAAAGGTAAACAAATCTCTGGTACAAATGGTAGAGGAGCTGGGAGTCAATGCAATCGGTATCAGCGGTAAAGATGGCAGTTTGCTGAAGGTGGATAAAAAATATTCCAATGGTGAAGATATTGGATTTGTAGGAGATATCAAAGAGGTGAATCCACAGATTTTATTTGATTTGCTGGAAAAAGATTTTCTGCCAATCATCTGTCCTGTTGGGCTTGGTGATAATTTTGAAACTTATAATATTAATGCAGATGATGCGGCATGTGCGATTGCAAGAGCGGTTAATGCAGAAAAATTGGCATTTTTAACAGATATTGAAGGTGTTTATAAAGATCCGGCGGATAAGTCTAGTCTGATTTCTGAATTGACGGTTTCAGCGGCGAAAGAGCTGGTTGAGAGTGGTAATATCGGAGGCGGAATGCTGCCTAAGTTGAATAACTGTATTGAGGCCATTGACAATGGGGTTTCCAGGGTACATATTCTGGATGGACGAATCCCACATTGCCTTCTGCTGGAATTCTTCACCAACAGAGGGATTGGGACTGCTATTTTAGGAGACAGCGATGAACGATTTTATACGGAGGAGACATAATGGAAAAAGAACAATATATAGAAAGTGCGGAACATCATTTACTGCATACCTATAATCGGAACCATATTATTCTTGACCGGGGTGAGGGCGTTTACTTATATGACACCGATAATTGTAAATATCTGGATTTTGCATCAGGGATTGCAGTACAGGCGTTGGGATATGGAAACAAAGAGTATGACGAAGCCCTGAAAGCTCAGATGGATAAACTGATTCATACATCAAACCTGTATTATAATTACCCTACCATACAGGCAGCAGAAAAGTTGTGTGCAGTATCGGAGATGGATAGGGTATTTTTTACCAACAGTGGAACAGAAGCCATTGAAGGGGCCTTAAAAGCCGCAAAGAAATATGCCTATGAAAAAGACGGGTGTACAGACCATGAAATTATTGCTATGGAGCATTCTTTTCATGGAAGAAGTATGGGAGCCCTTTCCGTTACTGGAAATGCTCATTACCGGGAACCTTTTGAACCGTTGCCCGGAATTGTAAAATTTGCAGAATACAATAACCTGGATAGTGTAAAAGCACTGATAAATGAAAAGACTTGTGCCATTATTTTAGAAACGGTGCAGGGAGAAGGCGGAATTTATCCTGCGGAAAAAGAATTTTTAGCAGGAATAAAAGAACTCTGTGAAGCCCATGATATACTTTTGATTCTGGATGAAATACAGTGTGGTATGGGACGGTGCGGATCTATGTTTGCATGGCAGAATTACGGTGTGAAACCAGATATTATGGCCTGTGCCAAAGCACTGGGCTGTGGAGTTCCGGTAGGTGCATTTCTTATGACACAGAAGGTAGCGGATCAATCTTTAAAACCGGGAGATCATGGTACTACTTATGGAGGAAATCCCCTTGTAGGAACAGCGGTAAGCAAGGTGCTGGATATTTTTAAAGAGAAGAATGTTGTAGCACATGCAAAAGAAGTATCTGCTTATCTGGAGGAACAGCTTGATTTACTGGTAGAGGAATATGATTTTGTTACCGCCCGCAGAGGTGTAGGATTAATGCAGGGATTGGAATTGACCATTCCGGTAGGAGATGTCAGTGCGAAAGCACTGGAATACGGGCTGATTATCATTACAGCTGGAAGTAATGTGCTGCGGTTTGTACCGCCCCTTGTAATTGAAAAAGAACATGTGGACGAAATGGTAGAAAAACTGAAAAAAGCATTTAATGATTAAGATACCAGGGTCTAAAAGTCATGCTTTTCATGCTTGCATGAAAAAGCATGACTTTAGGAGTGCGTGAGCACAAAGTGCGGAGCAATCCGTGGTATCATGTGGTCAAAATACTTTTTGTCCGCACCCCGATTGTAAATAAAAGCGTATAAAAATTCCAGTCTTGGTATATCCTACTAAAAAAAGAAAGCAGGACATAGCAATGATTGGAATTTTTATTGCCCTTTTATCGGGAGCACTGATGAGTGTGCAGGGAGTGTTTAATACGGAAGTAAGTAAGAATACCAGTATGTGGGTGAGCAACAGCTGGGTGCAGTTTTCAGCATTGGTCATTTGTCTGGTAACCTGGTTTTTTACAGACCGTAAAAGTTTTGCAGGTATTTTGGAAATAGAGCCTAAATATATGCTCTTGGGTGGTGTGATAGGAGCGTTTATCACCTATACCGTAGTAAAAAGTATGGCATCACTGGGACCGGCCAAAGCGGTAATGCTGATTGTAGTGTCACAGCTTTTGGTAGCATATGCAATTGAGTTATTTGGTGTTTTTGGTGTGGACAAACAGCCCTTTGAGTGGCGCAGATTACTTGGAATGGCAGCCTGCATTGGAGGAATTGTTCTTTTCAAATGGGAGTAACGGGAAATATGGTCTTTTTAAATATTTTGGAAATACTCTTGTAATAAATAAAAAATTTCGTTACAATATAGAAGATTCGTGAATAAGACTTTTCCCATGAAAGAAAGGTGGGAAAGGCATGAGATGGAATAGAGTATATATAACAATGTTACTAATCTGTATCACTGTGCTGGGAGGCTGCAAAGGGCAGGATTCCATAGAAGTACAGGAAACAGAGCTATTGGAGATTCCGGAAGAAGCAGAAAAAGAGAAGCAGGAGAATCTGATTTATGTGCAGGTATCCGGTGCAGTTGATGCTCCCGGAGTGTATACACTGCCAGAGGGAAGCCGTTTGTTTGAGGCAGTAGAGCTGGCTGGCGGAGTTACCGATGAAGCAGACATAAGTAAAGTGAATCAGGCACAGATGCTTGCAGATGGCCAGATGGTTTATATTATGAAGCAGGGGGAAGCAGAGCATCAGGAAGAGGCCCAGCCGGAAGATGGAAGGGTGAATCTGAACATGGCCACCGAGGAACAGCTGATGACATTGACGGGAATCGGGCAGGCCAAGGCAAAAAGTATTATTGCCTGGCGGGAGGAAAACGGTGCTTTTTCTAAAATAGAGGACCTGATGGAGATAGAAGGAATTAAGGAGGGTGTTTTTTCCAAAATAAAAGACAGCATTAAAGTTAATTGAGGTGACGAAATGGCAAAGAAGGTTCTTGTAGTAGATGATGAAAAATTAATTGTAAAAGGAATCCGTTTCAGCCTGGAGCAGGATGGAATGGAAGTGGATTGTGCCTATGACGGAGAAGAAGCATTAAAAATGGCTACAGAAAATAAATATGATATGATTCTGCTGGATATTATGCTTCCCAAAATGGATGGGTTTGAGGTGTGTCAGAATATTCGTGAGTTTTCCATGGTTCCCATTGTTATGTTGACCGCAAAGGGAGATGATATGGATAAGATTCTGGGTCTGGAATACGGAGCAGATGATTACATAACAAAACCCTTTAATATTCTGGAGGTAAAAGCGCGAATTAAGGCAATTATGCGAAGAACAACCCAGAATCAGAAAAAGGAAGAAAACCCTAAGATAATTGAAAATGGAAATTTGAAACTAGATTGTGAAAGCCGGCGCTTATTTATTCTTGGAAATGAGATAAATCTCACAGCTAAGGAATTTGATTTACTGGAGCTTCTGGTTTTAAATCCCAATAAAGTATATGGCAGGGAAAATCTGCTGAATCTGGTCTGGGGGTATGAATATCCCGGTGATGTCCGAACTGTGGATGTGCATGTAAGGCGTCTGCGGGAGAAGATTGAAACAAATCCAAGTGAACCCAAATATGTTCTGACTAAATGGGGCGTAGGATATTATTATCAGGGATAGCAGATAAGGGGTAACAGAATGAAAAGAGTAAAGTTTTTACACAGCCTGAAATTCAGGCTGTTTCTTCTTCTTGTAGTAGTTGGAATCATTCCCAATGTAATATTGCGTGTGGGAGTGCTGAAAACCTATGAGAATTATGCGGTATCCAACCGTAGTATTGATATTTTAAGCCAGGCTAAAATAATCGGAAATCAGATTGTTACATATAATTATATTCAGGATACTTCTTCCGAAGTGATAAATACACAGCTGGAACAGCTTTCCAACATATATGACGGAAGAGTTTTGATTATAAACAGCGGATTTCAGGTTGTGAAGGATACGTATGGGTTAGATACGGGAAAGACTATTATTTCCAAAGAAGTGATAAAGAGCTTTCGGGGAGAAGAAATTTCTAAATATGATGCAAAATACCGCTATGTTGAGATGGCAATTCCGCTAAAGGACACTACCACCAGGGAATCCCTTGGGATTATGCTGGTGAGTGTATCTACAGACAGTATTCTTACAAATTATAATTATTTGAAAAATAACTCCATGGTGATTGAAATTGCAAATGCAATTATTATTCTGGCACTGGCTTTGTTTTGGGCGAATCATCTCTTAAAACCCTTTGGAAGAATGACCAGATCTCTGGAGGAGATTCAAACGGGATATGGAGAAGAAAAGCTTATGATTTCGGATTATGAAGAAACCGAGTCAATCTCAGAGGCCTTTAATGAAATGGTGGACAGAATGCGGGTAATTGATGAATCCCGACAGGAATTTGTATCCAATGTATCCCATGAGCTTAAGACACCATTGACTTCTATGAAAGTGCTGGCAGATTCCCTGCTTGGTCAGGAAGATGTACCGGCGGAGCTTTACAAGGAGTTTATGGGAGATATTGCCCAGGAAATTGAGCGGGAAGATAAGATTATCAATGATCTATTGTCTCTGGTGAAGTTGGACAAGGCTGCAGGCAGCCTGAATATTACGGTTGTAAATGTGAATGAACTGCTGGAAATGATTATGAAACGTCTGCGGCCCATTGCCGAAAAGCAGAATGTAGAATTAGTATTGGAGAGCTTCCGCCCGGTCAGCGCGGAAATTGATGAGGTGAAAATATCATTGGCACTGACAAATCTGGTGGAAAATGCAATTAAATATAACAAAGAAGAAGGATGGGTACATGTATCGCTGAATGCAGACCATAAGTACTTTTTTGTAAGGGTAGAGGATTCCGGTCTAGGAATTCCAGAGGAATCGCTGGAACATATTTATGAACGATTCTATCGTGTGGACAAATCCCATTCCAGAGAAATTGGAGGAACCGGACTTGGCCTTGCAATTACAAGAAATGCAGTATTAAAGCATCGGGGGGCAATCAAAGCACATAGTAAGGAGGGGGAAGGAACGATTTTTACCGTTCGTATTCCTTTGATTTATATTGTATAGGAGGATAGGATGAAAAGAAAGGCAACAGGAATGATGCTGTTGATTCTGGTTCTTCTGCTGGGAGGATTGACTGGCTGCGGAGAGCAAAAGAAAGAGGAATCAGAATACAATGTTTATTATATTGATAAAGATAAGACAGGAACAATAGCAGTAGGATATGAGCCAAAAGCATCTAATGCAGATGGTATGATAGAAGAGATGATAAAAATATTATCCAGAAGTACAAATAGCCCGGATTATCAGAAATCCATACCGGAAGATGTATATGTGGACAGCTGGAAGCTGGAAAATGCACAGTTATATTTGTATTTCAACAGTGATTATTCTGAAATGGATAATATTGTGGAAGTATTGTGCCGTGCATCTATTGTGAAAACAATGACCCAGATTGATGGTATAGAATGTATTTCGTTTTATGTGGGAGATACACCATTGGTAGACGCAAACGGAGTTCCAGTAGGTCTTATGACAGCAGACAGTTTTATTGAGAATACAGGTGAACAGATAAATGCCATTCAAAGCTCTGAAATTACGGTGTATTTTTCCAATAATGAAGGAACGAAACTGATACCAGAAGTGCAAGAGGTGCATTATAGCAGTAATGTTTCCGTGGAAAAGCTTATTATTGAACATCTGCTGAAAGGACCCAAGGGAAAAGGACTTCGTTCTGCAGTTCCTAAGGAAACCAAGCTGGTAAATGTATCAGTGCTGGATGGAGTATGTTTTGTAAATCTGGACGAAGGATTTATGAATCATAATTATGAGATAGCAGAACCGATTGTCATATATTCCATTGTGAATTCTCTGGTGGAATTGTCCAATGTTAATAAGGTTCAGATTGCAGTAAATGGTGACAGTAATAAAATATACAGAGACAGCTATGATTTAAGTGTTATGTATGAGCGGAATCTGGATTTTATGGATACTGGTGTACAAAATGAAGAAGGGGAGGGAGAGGTTGACTAGCGTAGATAATGTTTAGCCCCTGTATCCGAATTCCATGAAATGATGGAGCGATAAAGGGGCTCCCATTTTATCAATCTTCAAGTAATGAACTATGAACATGCCAAACTGGGGTCAGGTATATGGAGAGCTGAGTATCATGTACGCATATCGGCTTCCAGAATAAATAGTATTGTCTTGAAAAGGCGGGGATTTCCCGCCTTCTCTTAATATGTCATCATTTTTGAAGTATAAATAAAACAAGAGCTGGAAGCTAATACATAGCTTACCAGCCCATCACTTATCATAGCAGATCTGTGTTTACAGACTTTTCTTCACCCCTACCCCACAGATACAGGAATATATGGTATATGAAGTTTCACTTTTAGAAAATTTGTTTTTAAGTATAAAAAAAATTAATAACAATTAAACTTATCCAAAAAGTTTATTTAATAAGTCTACAATTGCTTCAAAAAGTTTGTCCGATGCTCTAGACATAAAACATTCCCCCTTGTCTCATATTTGATTTCTATACTATAGAATAGTGGCATGGTTTTATCAATAGATATGAGACAAAGTGTTTCTAAAAAGCGATAAAGTGTAAATATTTAACATTTTAATAAAATTTTGATAGAAAAGATATTTTCAGAGTAATTAATGCTGAGAGTGCCATTTAATATATCTACAGCATGTTGGATATTTGCTAATCCTAGACCATGGTTTTTTTTATCTTTTTTTGTGGTCTTTAAATTATTAAAGTTATTTGTGGGATTTTCAGCAGTTATACTTAAATAATTATTGTATCCTCCTATTTTTAAATTAATGTATCGATTATGAGGAATACACAAACATGCTTCTATAGCGTTATTTATTATATTTATAATAATGATGCATAGATAATATTTATCTACATTAATATTACCAGGAACAGTTCCTAATACATTTAAAATAATTTGGTTATTCTTCGCAAGCTCGCGTTTTTCAATTAGAATGGCATCAATAACCTCATTACCAGTGATAGTCTGTGGTATATAGC
Source organism: uncultured Eubacterium sp. (assembly GCA_964620885.1). Lineage (GTDB taxonomy): Bacteria > Bacillota > Clostridia > Lachnospirales > Lachnospiraceae > Petralouisia. Next base: position 15,616 of record CAZUKR010000023.1, on the reverse strand, counting down.
TACCAATATTTAATTGCATTTTTTCTATATATTCTAAAACCTCAGATACTTTATTTAATGTGAGCAAATATTTTATGCAGATAATATGACCTTGAATATCATGACGAAACTTGCGTAAATCAGAATTTCGTTTTCTGATTTCATCATAATGAGAAATCTGGGCTTCCAACATTTTCTGATTAAGAATAGACATTTCTTTATATTTTTGGTTTGAGATGAGTATCATTCCTAAAACAGGTCCAATACTACTAAAAATTATTGCTATTAAACTGGTGGTTAAAATTATTAACTTTCCAGTGAAGCTATTTTTATTTACCAGGTCAGTAATGGCACCGATTAACAATATTACTAGGATTAAGGTCAATAATTCTATGCCTAAAATGACTTTCGAATATTTTAAGTTACTCCGAAATTTGTATTGCTTGCAAATTTTTGTAACCATATAAACAGTTAATAGGCTAACTATCCCACATATAATGTCTTTTATTAAAGAATCATTATCTTTTTGGGTAAGTAATTGAAATATAGCGGAGATAAATACATCTAATTCACAAATACAAATATAGGATATTATAAAACTTATAAACAGTTTGAAATTAAATAGAGAAAAGGTTATAGATAGTGCTAAGAAAATAGCAGGTATATGGTAGAGCACCCAATATTGGCGGGGATATTTGTAAAGTGATGCAAAAGTTAAAATAGCTATAATTGTAAAGAAAAATAACAGCTTATTATAAATCTTTTTGGAAATATTAAATTGTAACAAATTTTTTAATACAATAACTGTCTTTAGATAATCTATTATACAAACAAAAAAATCATTTGTAATATACAGGAAGTACATATTCTGCCCTCCTTTGTATAAAATTCTGAAAAGCTAGTTTAAAATTAGAGTATTTAAGCCTGCTGATTTTTATTCGTTCTTTATTCAATAAAACAATTTCTTTTTTAGTATATTCCTTTATATAACTCATATTAACTATGTAACTTCTGTGTGGGGAATAAAAATCAAGAGGATTAAGTGTTTTTTCTAATTCAGAAATAATATTTTTACATTTATAAAATCCATCAGAAGTTCGAATACCAGATGCCTTATCACCGGCTTCAATATAAATTATGTCTGTTATACTTATTATCTTTGTTTCCTCATTATCGTAGATTTGGAGAACTTTTCTATTGTTTATTTCAATTAAGGCACTATCTAATGCTTCAGATAGTAAAATTTGATCAATAGGTTTTACAAGAAATCGGAAAGCCTTTACTTTATAACCATTTGGCATTTCTTCTATATGTGAAGTTAAAAGAATAATTAGGCATTTATTTTGTTTTTGATATTCTAGCGTAGCTTCTAGACCATTCTCTGTTCCTAACTCTATATCCATAAATAAAATATCAAATTTTTTGTTTGATGAAAGTAAAGATTTGGCAGACATGAAGTAGGTAATATTGAAAGTTAAATACCTAGTCTGCATATAATTTTGAATGTGTTTGTGTGTTATTTCACAATGTATTTTTTCGTCATCACAAATTGCTATATTCATGCAATAATAAACCTCCGTATGTTTTTATAAAAATATATCATAGATAGAAATATTGTCAATATCTTTAGAAGTGATAACTATTTTTTGTATCAAAATAATGTACTGTGATTAAAAGTATAGATATGACTTCAAAAGACAAAATGATAATGTGTTCTTGTAAAGTAGTAGAATCAGCTAAATAGCTAATTGATTCATAGTATTATAAACGAAAAATGTATAAAAATTACATTTTGTCGTAAATGAAATTCACTTCGTGGACAAGATATTGAACTGAAATTAAGGATAGGTATAATGGGGATGCAAGAGAAAGGTATGGAGCGCTCACAAAGCACTACCAAATTGCACAGCAAGAATTGATTTTGGCCGAATCAAAATAATATAATTAAAGAAAGGAAAATATTTTATGTCAGGATTAATCAAATTTTTAGTGAAGTATGGAAGTAAAATTATAACTGTTGTCAAAGGAGCTTCTGGTGTCATTGCTAAGTATGGAACCAAAGCGATTAAATGGATCAAAAATAATGTGCATACAATTCTTGATATTATTGCAGCTCTCCCGACAATTCAGGATGCAATTGACTGGCTGATTGCCAAGTTGAATCAGCTGTTTGGATAATTTGTCATTAGATAAGATGGTATTAGACACTACATACGCTTAGGTAATGACATTATTATCCATTTAAACTCAGATATGACTTGGTTAAGGGCTCATATCTGAGTTTATTTTATCAAATTGTAAGCCTAAATGCAAGGAGTATCAGAAAGGATGATAAAATGATTTCATTAATGGGAATAGAAAAAAAATACAACGATTATCTGGCGGTGGATATTAAGGATTTAAAAGTACCAAAAAACAAAATTTTTTCTTTTATAGGGAAAAATGGAGCAGGTAAGACTACGACAATTAAAATGATGTTAGGAATCTTAAAACCAACGAAGGGATATGTATATATAAATGGAAGAAATATGCATGTTCAGGAAGAAGGTATGCTAGTAAAAAGAAAGATGGCATATATAGCCGATACGCCACTGGTCTATGAAAGCCTGACAGGGTATGAATTTGTTGAATTTATGGCGAATTTGTATGGAATAGAAATGACGAAGGAGTTGCATGACGAGATTGGACGATGGTTTGAACGATTTGGAATGTTAGATAAAAAAGATGAAATAATAGGTGACTATTCCCATGGAACACAACAGAAAGTAGCGATAATTGCGGCTATGATACATAAACCGAAATTACTCATTTTGGATGAGCCCACAGTCGGGCTAGATCCTCAATCAATAAAAATATTAAAAGATATATTAATAGAGTTTGCTGAAAAGGATGGAACAGTGTTTTTATCGACACATATTTTAGCTATTGCTGAAGAAATATCGGATGAATTTGCCATAATAGATAAAGGAAAGATTAAGTATAATGGCAATATGTGTGATATAAAAAAGGCATTTGGTGAGGAGAGTACACTTGAGAGTATTTTTATAAATCTGACAGAAGGTGATGAATATGGTCATTAAATATATTAGATTAAAATATACAGTATTGTATAAAAGATTCAAAAAAGAGAATAGTAAAGAAGAAAGGATAGGGGTTTTCCTAGGATATATTCTTATTTTAGGAATTGTATTTGGAATAGCTTATTCAGTTTTTTGTTATTTATTTCATGGGAATAAGAGTACTATTAGGGCAGCAATTTTTTCGGTTTATTTCTTAGTTGCTATAATATCAGCTTTCGGGCTGTTTGATAAGGTTCATAATATATTTTTTGAAAACAAAGATAGAGAAATATTATTTTTATTACCTTGTAAATCAAAAGAAATAATTGCAATTAAGTATATTGAATTACTATTGGGATTCATGGAAGGTTTTTTGTTAATTTTTTTCCCAGTTGCTTCAGCTTATTTGTTAATAGATATTCACTTTGCAGCTAATTTTATTTTTTTGATTGTTTCTAGTTTGGCTGTAGGATTATTTTTGGTGTCATTTATAATTTTTGTGGTTCTATTAGCCTCTAATCTAACCAAAGGAAAGAATACAAAAATATTATCGGTATTTCTATCAGTAGGTTTTACTGCTTTGACATATGGTATTGCACTGTTTTTTGTCGATGACTTGGAAAAAAAAATAGATACAAGTTTTTTTACAATTGTATTCTTCCCATTTATTAAAATTGCAAATGCAATATTTACTGATAGAATAAGTAATTTATTAATCAACGTATTATTATCATACATATATATTATACCAATACTAATAGGAACGGTATTCTATTTTGGGTATTCGATTAAGCAAGGATTTCTATATTATCAACATAAAAATAACTCTAAAACTTTTATGATTAGAAAATTCTTAGGAACAACAATGGGGAATAAGATAGCCCAGTTTGGTAAAAGTAGCAAAGATGCTGGAAAATTTATTGAATGTATTGTAAAAAAGGATTTAATATCATTACTGAACACTTATGATTTTTTGAAAGTTATAGGTCAAGTATTGTTTATTTCAATAATAATGACTATAAGATTAGATTTAGAAAGGAATGGAATTGGACTGTGGGTTCTTCTTACGATAAAATCTATTTTCTTAGCGTTTCTCTTCTCAAACTACTTGTATGAATATGAATGGAAAAAGATACAATTATTGGTTTTAGCAGGTGTACCGAATAATTTAATTGTAAAAGGCAAAAACAATGCATTAAATATTGTTAATATTTCTGGAATTTTAATTATTGATATATGTTTGTTCACTGTAAATAAAAGTTCTTTAATTTCAGGAATTACAGGATGTATTATCGATGCAGGAGGAATGGTGTTAGCAAATTGTTTGGCAAGTATAATTGCCTTTTTAGGTATGAGTTTAAATGAAAATGAAGTAGTTATAGGTTTTAAATATAAAGTATTGAACTTTATTGGAATAACACTTATTATGAGTTTAGTAGGAGGTATATATATATGGCTAAGAGATTACTGCCCTATAAGCAGAATGGTCATCTTGACAAGTGTTTTAGAAGTGCTTGTTTTGCTTATGGTGATTTTACTAGGAGAAAAGGTTATAAGTAATATGTTTGATAAAATACTTCAATACAAACAAGTTTGTTTTCAGTTGAAGGAGAAATAATGATGAATATTGTTGAGTTCAAAAATGTAAATAAAAAAATAGAAAATAGACAAATAATAGATGCTTTCAATTTATCCATACAAGAGGGAGAAGTTTTTGGGATTTTAGGACCGAATGGTGCAGGAAAAACTACATTAATCAAGCTTATGTTGGGATTGTTAAAGATGGATAGCGGAGAAATACTGATAAATGGTATTAGTAGTCAAAAAAATCATCAAAAGGCTGTTGAGAGAGTTGGCGCATTGGTGGAGGCGCCTGTATACTATCCATATTTATCTGGATTAGATAATTTAAAGGTATTTTCCATGATGGCTAAAGAAAAAAAAAATATTCAGGATATAATAAAAGTTATAGGGTTAGAGGAACAAATAGAAAAAAAGGTTTCTGCATATTCATTAGGAATGAAGCAGAGGCTGGGTCTAGGTATAGCACTAATAAGAAATCCGCGAATATTGGTTCTGGATGAGCCAACCAATGGATTGGATCCAGCTGGAATAGCTGAACTTCGAAACTATTTGCGCCATATTGCACAGGAGAATAATATTACGGTTATTGTTTCCAGCCATATTTTATCAGAAATGAACTTATTGTGTGATCGTTTTGCAATTATATCTAAGGGAAAAATGGTTAAGACCATTGAAAAGGATGATTTTTTAACCCAAAATGGGATTCAAAGATATACGATACAGGTTAATGACGTTTTAGCAGGATATGCAATTTTAACTAAAATATGTGATGCCAAAATTGATGAACAAGTAATTACATGTAACGCTTCTAAAGAGGAAATATCAAATATAGTTAAGGTATTGGTTGAAAAAGGTATAAAAATTTATGCTGTTCAGACAGCAGGAAACCCCTTAGAAAGCCTATATTTTAAAGCGATAAATACAACAAAGGGGGTGTAGAAATGTTAAGAAGACTGGTATATGCGGAAATGATAAAAATACTAAAAAGGAAATCTGTATTCATTTTTATGTCAATAACTATTTTTTTAAGTATTATGAATATAATTATTAATAAATCAGATGCTGTCGAACTAGATAGTTGGAAAGAATCTACCCAAGAGCAGGTTGGGAAATTGGTGCAGATTCAAACGAGTAATAAGGAAAAAATGAAAGAAATTGTTGATGAAACAGATAAAAAAGTCCTGCAGATTGACATAGACTCAACCCAAGAACAATTAGAAATAATGGAGTATGCTATTAATAACGATATTCCGGTGGGTATGGTAAATGCTTTAAAGTTTGTTAGTGATAATTATTTATTAGTATATCTTATTGTTCTTTTTATTATTATTGCTACAATTCATTCTGTACAGGATGAGTATACATTTGGTACGATAAAACAGTTATTTATACAACCAGTAAGTAGGAGTAAAATTCTATTTAGCAAATATATAAGCTTATTAACATTTACTGCAATAGGATTGTTACTGTTTGGGGTATTGTCCTATTTTCTTGGTATTATTTTTTTTGGGAATGGTGGGGGAAATATAGAATTACAGTATATTAGCGGTAGTGTAGTTGAAAAAAACATATTGACAGAAGTGACAGGTAAATATGTTGCAATGTTTTTCCGAACAGCAGCAATAGTTTTTATTATTGTATTTTTTAGCAATTTGTTTACAAAAGGTCTGTTTCCAATATTGCTGGGGCTTATACTATGGATTGGTAGTAAGCCTGTTTATAATTTGATTTCAGGTGTTCCTGGAAGCAGATATACAATTTTTCCGAACATTGATTTGAGCCAATATTTGGATGGTGGGAAATCAACCTTAACTGGTAATACGTTAGAAATCTCATTCCTTGTGATTGTAGTGCACATATTATTTTGTGTGGTTTTAACCAATATATTAATAGAAAAAAAAGAAATTTGATGGGGGAAGAAATATGTTGAAAATATTTATCTATGCGTTTATAGGTGTAATGTGTACGATAGCATTTATTGCTTCTGATTTTCATAATATATATAGTTTGGGCTTGGCTATAGTTAATGTGGCATTTTTTGTTTATGCTGTAACTGAAAAAAGAAAGAATAATAAACAATAAAATTATAAATATTGTACTTGAGCTGAAAATAAATGTTACCACAAATATAATGTGAGGAGGGAGCAGTTGGCGAATAGAACAATTTGTTGTCTGGCGGTTTCCTTTATCGCCGGATTGCTGTTTGGGAGGAACCAGAATATCTGGTTAGGCATGGCGGCAATTGCCTTTGTACTATGGAGGTATATTTACATTCTATGGAAACAGGGGCAAAGGGCAGTCCTGCCCGCGACCCTGCATATGGTCTTGTGTCTGGTGGCAGCTGTTGTTGGAGTATATCATTATCAGCAGACATTGGAAACATTTCAAAAGAGCAGGAATTATGCACAAGAGCAGGAACGTATAAGTGTCCAGGGAAACATATACTGGAAAGAACATAAACAAGAACAAATCATATATTATCTAAATGATGCCGGTATTCGGAAAGAGGGATATGTCTATCCCTGCGGAAGAATTCAGGTATACAGTTCAAAGGATTCATATCAGATTGGAAACTGCATTCAGGCAGATGGAAGGTATGAAGCATTTCAACTTCCCCGAAACGAGGGAAATTTCAACGAAGAACAATATTATTATAGTAAAAAAATAGGATTGCGGATAAAAGCAAATCAAATAATCCCTCTGGATAAAAGCAGGCAGAATTATAAAATCTGGCTTTTAAAAGTGCGCCGGCAGATGGAACAGGTGTTTCAAAGTTGTATGCCGGAAAGGGAAGGGGGGATTTTAGCAAACATGGTGCTGGGCAGCCGGGAACTTGCAGATCGGGAAGTGAAAGACCTGTATCAAAGGGCTGGGATTTCCCATGTGCTTGCAGTGTCGGGTCTTCATGTATCCATATTTGGTATGGGACTATACCGGATATTGCAAAGGATATATTGTCCCTTACTGCTGGCAGCGGTAATATCCGCAGGTGTGGTTTACAGCTTTGGTGTATTAACCGGTATGGAGCTGTCTGCAATGCGGGCTGTTATTATGTTTCTGCTTATGATGACAGCAAGAGTTACCGGATATACGTATGATACAATAACTGCACTGGGAGTCAGCGCCATAATCCAACTGTGGGAAAATCCCTTTGCATTGGAACATGCCGGATTCTTGTTTTCCTATACAGCAGTTCTGGGCGCAGTGGTGGTAACAAAAATTTTAAGAACCTTTCCGGAAAAGAAGTGGAAAAAATGGATTTTGGATACGGTAAGTACGAGTTTTTGCATACAGATAGTTACACTGCCCATTTCTTTGTTTTTTTATTACGAGGCATCTGTCTATAATATTCTCGTAAATGGGTGCGTACTTCCCTTTATGGAGCTGCTGCTTTTTATGGGGGCAATCGGTGGAGTGGCAGGTATCTTCCATTTAGGGGCAGGGAACATCTTCTTAAAGATTCCCGTATGGATATTGAAAGGCTGTGAAGGGGTCTGTCAGTTTTTTGTAGGATTGCCGGGAAACAATCTGATTACCGGAAAACCGGAACTGGAAAAAATCATTCTATATTATGTAGTGCTGGCAATTCTGCTTTATACTATCAGTAGAACAGGGAGAAAAAGATATTTCTTGGGATGGGGAGTATTGACATTTATACTCTGTACTGGAAATCAGCAAAAAGGGGCAGAAGTAAGTTTTTTGGATGTGGGACAAGGAGATGGAATTTTTCTTCAGTCGGAACAAGGGAGCGGTTTTTTCATTGATGGAGGAAGCACCAATGTAGGAAAAGTAGGAACGTACCGCATACTCCCCTTCTTAAAATACCGGGGCATACAGGAAATAGAAATATGGTTTGTATCCCATACGGATGCAGATCATATAAGCGGTTTATTAGAAGTGCTGGAAAAGGGATACCCGGTAAGAAATATTGTGTTTGCAGAGGGAATGGTAAAGGATGAAGCATGGGAGGAATTAATAAAACTGGCAGAATGCAGAAATAGCATGATTCATTATTTAAAAGCCGGAGAAAAAATAGAAATGGAAAACACAGAATTTACGGTACTGTATCCTTGGGAGGGAGGAAATGACAAGAATGAAACTTCCATGGTATTGTTGACAGAGTGGAATGGAATAAGGGGACTGTTTACCGGAGATATTGGGGAAGCACAGGAACGGAAGCTGATACAGGATGGGAGATTTCAGGCCTATATGAAGAAGGGGGTTGCATTTTATAAAGGTGCACACCATGGCTCCAAGTTATCCAACAGCCAAAGACTAATGGAAATGGTATCTCCCAGGATTACGGTGATTTCCTGCGGAGCTAACAATCAGTATGGACATCCCGGAAAAGATGCGGTGGAAAGAATCGAACATGCTGGAAGCCAGATTTTCTATACAATGAAAAGTGGACAGATAAAAATAAGATATGAGGATGGAAAATTGCATTTGTGGGAATTTCAAAATTGACATGAGGGTGAGAATGATATTATACTAGGACGAGGAGGATTTTCCATGAAGAGCATAGATGAAGATATTAAGAACGAAACCTATCGAAGCGTATATTTACTGTATGGAGAAGAAGCGTATCTTAAAAAGCAGTATAAAAATAAACTGAAGCAATCATTGTCAAAACCGGATGACACTATGAATACCGCCGTATTTGAAGGGAAGGACACCAATGTGGGAGAAGTTATTGATTTAGCAGAAACCCTTCCTTTCTTTGCAGAACGCAGAATGATTATGATAGAAAACAGTGGATTTTTTAAAAGTGCCAATGAAGATCTTGCCGCATATATGAAAGAAATAGCAGAGACCACCTGTATCGTATTTGTAGAAACGGAAGTGGATAAAAGAAGCAAGATGTATAAGGCAGTAAAGAGTGCCGGAAGAATCGTAGAATTTGCCAGACAGACAGAGGGTGTTTTGACACAGTGGATTTTAGGCAGATTAAAACGGGAAAATAGGAAGATTACTAAGCCGGTGCTTCAATTGTTTCTGACAAAGACAGGAAATGATATGGAATATATTGACAAAGAACTGGAAAAGTTATTTTGCTATTCCATGGGACAGGAAGTAATTACGGCAGAGCATGTAGAGGCAGTCTGTGTGACCCAGACGACAGGAAAGATTTTTGATATGGTGAATGCCATAGCAGAAAAAAAACAAAAACAGGCACTGGACTTATATTATGACTTGCTGGCATTAAAGGAGCCCCCTATGAGGATACTGTTCTTGATTGCCCGTCAATTCCAGATACTGTTTCAGGTCAAGGAATTAAGCAATCATAGGCATGATAATAAATTTATTGCATCCAAGGCAGGAATTCCGGAATTTACAGTTAGAAGGAATCAGGCACAAGCCAGAAGTTTTTCTATGGAACAGCTGCGGGAGGCAGTAGAAGACTGTGTACAGTCAGAGGAAGATGTGAAGACAGGAAATTTAAATGATAGAATGTCTGTAGAACTTCTGATTATAAAATATAGTGCAAAGTAGGATAAACTATAAACTAAAGCATAAGAAAAGAGGGCGAAGATGGCAATTATAAAACCTTTTACAGCAATCAGACCAAGTGAAGAGAAAGCAAAAAGAATAGCTGCACTTCCTTATGATGTATACAACCGGGAAGAAGCAAAGGCGGTGGTGGAGAAGAATCCGGATTCATTTTTGAAGATTGACAGGGCAGAAACCCAGCTGGATGATTCAATAGATACATATAATGCTATGGTGTATCAAAAAGCCCATGATACCTTGTGGGAAATGGTGGAAGACGGTTCTTTTGTAAAAGAAGAAAATTCCTGCTATTACATATATGAACTTACCATGAATGGAAGAACCCAGACAGGAATTACTGCCTGCGCCTCCATTGATGATTATGAGAAGGGGATTATTAAAAAGCATGAAAATACCCGTGCAGATAAAGAGGTGGACCGTATAAACCATGTAAATATCTGCAATGCCCAGACAGGACCGATTTTTCTGGCATATCGTGCCAACCAGGTAATTAATCAGGTAGTAGAGGATGTAAAAAAAGAAGCATCCTTGTACGATTTTACTGCGGAAGATGGTGTTCGTCACAGAGTATGGGTGATTTCCGACGAAAATCAAATTGCAGATGTGAAAGGTGCATTTTCCAAAATAGATGCAATCTATATTGCGGATGGACATCATCGTGCGGCTTCTGCGGTAAAAGTGGGACAAAAAAGAAGACAGGAACATCCAGATTTTGATGGGACAGAAGAGTTTAATTATTTTCTGTCAGTGCTTTTTCCCGATGAGCAGCTTATGATTATGGATTATAACCGTGTGGTAAAGGACTTGAATGGCTTAAATGAAAAGGCTTTTTTAGAAAAAGTATCAGAGATTTTTGAAGTAAGTGAGATAGAAACGGTAGAAAAAAAACCTTTAGAAAAAGGAAGCTTTTCTATGTATTTAGGAGAAAAATGGTATAACTGCCGGATGAAGCCGGAAGATATTTCAGATGATCCGGTAGAAGGTCTTGATGTATCTGTATTACAGGATAAGTTATTAGCCCCTCTTTTAAATATCAACGATCCGAAGACGGATAATAGAATTGACTTTGTAGGAGGAATTCGGGGACTGGAAGAATTAGAAAAAAGATGCAGGGTGGACTGTGCTGTTGCGTTTGCCATGTATCCCACTTCCATTGGAGAATTGTTTGATGTGGCCGATGCAGGGCTTTTAATGCCGCCCAAGTCTACATGGTTTGAACCGAAGCTTAGGAGTGGAATATTTATCCATGGACTGGAATAAGAAATGACATAAGAAACAGGAGGAATGAAACAGTGAAGATAAAAAGTTCTTGGATAATAATCTTTCTAATGCTGATAGGACTTATTATAGGAACTGTAATCGGTAGCTATTGCGGTGGAATAGAATCGTTAAGCTGGTTGAATTACGGACAGGTATTTGGACTGACCAATCCATTAGTATTGGATTTGGGTGCTTTTGTACTTACCCTTGGATTGACGATAAAAATAAATATTGCAAGTATTCTGGGGATTGTAATTGCGTTTTTGTTTTATAAATTATTGGTGAAATAAGGTATTTTGACCACATAGTACCTACGGATTGCTTCGCACTTTGTGCTCATGCATCTTCGCTCCGCTTCGGTCGGTGCTAAACGAGTGTCGCTGGCACTCAGCACCCTAAAACATTCGAAATCCGCCCTATTCGGGCTACTTTCTCATGTTTTGCGGGTCCCAAACTCATGCTTTTTCATGCAAGCATGAAAAGCATGACCTTTTGACCCTGGTATCCTATAATAAATGCAAATAAAAAAGAAAGTCGATATGACGGTATCGGCTTTCTTTTATTTATTAATACTAATAACTAAGCGATTTTGTTAACAGCTTTGGTTAAGCGTGCAACTTTTCTAGCTGCAGTGTTTTTGTGATATACACCTTTAGAAGCAGCCTTGCTGATTTCAGAAACAGCAGCTAATAATGCTGTCTGTGCAGCGGCTTTATCATTTTCTGTAATAGTAGCTTCTACTTTTTTAATAGAAGTTTTAACAGAAGATTTGATAGATTTGTTGCGAGCTGCCTTAGTCTCAGTTACTAAGATTCTCTTTTTTGCTGATTTAATGTTAGCCAATCCGTACACCTCCAATATTTATTAAAAATTGATTTTGTTCTACAATTGTTTCATTAAAGCAGGACACGGACGCTCTAATGTAAACATACTCGTATAGTTTATCCCTAAAAATTATATCTGTCAATACATATTTTGGGTTTTTTTGCAAAAGATAAGGATAAATGAAAAATGGAGGGAAAGAAATGAGCCAGTTTCAGGTACGGACGGATTTGGCCTTGGAGGCGCGGGAAAAATTTGAAGAGGATAATGTAGAAATTAAGGGAGTAAAGGTAGAGGAAGAATATCTGAAGGAGACAGAGATTAAAGTCACTACCATGGTGATTGAAACGGAAAATGGGGCAAAGGCAATGGGACGGCCAAAGGGAAATTATATTACAATAGAAGCATCGGATATGGATGGTCAGAATGATGAATATCATAGGAAGATTTCAGTGGAATTGGCAAGAATTATAAAAAGATTACTGCCAGCTTCTGAAGAGAAAATAGCGGTATTGGTGGCTGGACTTGGAAACCGGGAAGTGACACCGGATGCTTTGGGACCAAGAGTGGTGGATAATATGATGATTACCAGACATGTGCTGAAAGAATTTGGTAAATATGCCTTTGGGGAAGAAGGGGTTCCCTCTATCAGTGGTATTGTGCCGGGAGTTATGGCACAGACCGGTATGGAGAGTCAGGAGATTATTCGTGGAGTTATTGAAGAGACAAAACCGAATGTAATGATTGCCATTGATGCATTGGCAGCCCGCAGTACCAAAAGATTAAGCAGAACCATACAGATTACGGATACAGGAATCAATCCGGGATCAGGTGTGGGAAATCACAGACACGGACTGTCGAAAGAAACGGTAGGGGTTCCGGTGATTGCAATTGGTGTTCCCACGGTGGTGGATGCGGCAACCATTGTCAGTGATACCATGCAGAATCTAATACAGGCAATGGAAGCCAATAGTCATCTGCAGTCCTTGAGTACAGGTTTAAATGCTTTGAATTCCATGGAAAAATATGAATTAATAAGGGAATTATTATCACCTCAGCTGAATACTATGTTTGTGACTCCAAAGGATATTGACGAGTCAGTAAAACGATTAAGCTTTACTATTTCCGAAGGACTTAATATTGCACTTGCATAAAAAAAGTGGTACAGGCATATACTTAATTATTGGAAGTAAAATGCAGTCTGAATTGCAGGAAATAGAAATGAGGAATAATTTGATAAAAGTAAAGAAGAGAACAGGGAAACGCCTTCAATATCTGGCAGGTGCAATATGTGTTCTGTTTGTGTTTGTATGCTATCAAAATATGGCTGCAGCTGGAAAAGGCCCTGCAGTTAGTCAGATAGGAGATTATGTGCAGGAAAAACTGGCGCTGCAGTCATGGAAAAACTGTATGCCGGTCATGCTTGAAAATGTAGAAGAGAGCAAAGAAGAAAAAAATACGGGAGACACACTGGTAACAGAAATCGGACAGATGTTTCCCGTATATAAATACACAGAAGAACAGGCAGAATATGAAACACAGGTAGAGAGTGAACTGAGTTATGAAGTAGCTTCTGCAGCAGAGGGTGTAGAAGAGACGAAATTGCAGGAAGAGCAGCAGGCATTATTAGAGAAAGAGAATCAGAAAACGGAAAAGGATAAGGATATAGAAACAATGCCGATGCTGGAAAATGTTTTGCAGCAGACCGGAAGCACTCCGGGAGATGCAGTAGCAAAGGCAGTAGAGATACCGAGGGAAAAATTATATGATTTTGATTATTTGGTTCATAACTTTTATCAGGTAGACCGTACTACTACCATAGATGGAACACAGCTAAATCCGGATTTGCTTTTGGGAGAAGGTATGAAGATAAAGGGAGGAAGTGAATCACCGCAGATTTTAATCTATCATACCCACTCACAGGAAGGATATAGCGATTCCGAAGCGGGCAATACTTCCGCCACTGTGGTAGGTGTAGGAGAATATCTTTCCAGTCTTTTACGTGATAAATATGGATTTAACGTAATGCATCATACGGGTGAGTATGATGTGGAGGATCGTGATAATGCTTATTCCTATGCAGGTCCCGCCCTAGAACAAATTCTGGCGGAAAATCCATCGATAGAGGTGGTAATTGATCTGCACCGGGATGGCGTGGCAGAAACAACCAGACTGGTATCAGAGGTAAATGGAAAACAGACAGCGCAGGTTATGTTTTTTAACGGATTAAGCCGTACCACCAAGAATGGAGATTTAACAAATCTGCCCAATCAGTACATAGCAGATAATCTGGCACTTTCTTTTCAGATGAAGCTTGCAGCAGATGAGTATTATCCGGGATTTACCCGTTCTATTTATTTGAAAGGGTATCGTTATAATATGCATTATTGTCCCAAAACTATGCTGGTAGAAGTAGGGGCACAGACGAATACATTGCAGGAAGCAATGAATGCCATGGAGCCATTATCAGATTTGCTCCATAAAGTATTAGGACAGTAGTAGGGAGGCAGAATATGGAGCAGGAAAAAGCGGTTCAGGTATTAAGCTTAGAAGAGCTGCAGGAAGAACAAAGCGAGATGCAGGGAAAACATCTGGTGCAGTCCCTGATAAAAATGAAAGCAGATTACTGGAATGGTGTAAAACTGATGGAAAATGGGGTTTACGGAAGCTTTCAATTGTATAATGGAAAACGGACAAAATCCTTCTGGGCAGCTTTTTTCTTAGATAAACAAAGATTTATCCTGGCACCTATTCAGGATGAAACTAATGTGTTGAAAGATATGAAGGAAAAGGTAAAAACGGCGGAATTAGAAGAAGGAATAGCGGTCTTTTTTGATGGCATGCTGAAAGATGGACTTCGTGTAGTGGAAGAAATGGAAAATTACCAGATTAATATGGAGCAGGAAATTGTAACGGGCAGAATAGATCGTAACCGTAATCAGGCCATTTTTGAATGTAAACGTACATTAACCTTATGGAAACATGATTATATGCAGCTCTTGGGTATTGCAGAGGGAATTAACGGGCTGGGGCAGGTTCTGACGGAAGAATCTGCCTGCTATTTTCGTGTATATGAAAATAAGGTAAGGCGGATTACAGAACAGATTCAGTTTCTATATGAAGAACTTGTCCACATAAGAGAAGTTTTGGATGCAGCTTTGTCCTACGAACAGAATAGAATAATGAAAGTATTTACCACGGTAACTACAATTTTTATGCCCTTGACACTGATAGCAGGATGGTATGGGATGAATTTTAGCAGTATGCCGGAACTGTATTGGAGATATGGATATTTATTTGTAACGGTCTTAAGCGTCGTAGTTATTATTGTATGTATGGTTTTCTTTAAGAAAAAGAAACTTCTGTAACGATTGTAAAGTTCCTCGATGTTGTGGTATAAT
>CAZUKR010000022.1:0-27884 GCA_964620885.1 uncultured Eubacterium sp. | reverse complement strand
TGCAGGAGATGGGACTTGAACCCACACGATATTGCTACCACAGGCACCTGAAGCCTGCGCGTCTGCCAATTCCGCCACTCCTGCTTGAACTCGCAAGGTATATTCTATATGTTTTCAAGATAAAAGTCAATACCCATTTGGAAAGTTTTTGACTTTTTACATTATTTAGATGTGATGTGTCCTACATTTTTTATCAAAATAGAGATACTTCCATCTGGATTTGTAATAAATTCAATATGCTCTCCATCCTTATACTGTTCCATAGGAATCTTGATTTCCACTCCTGTATCCGTTGCCAGATATTGTTTTGCAAATTTTCTTGTGGTGCTCTCTGCCTGTGGCTCAATCTGGGTATCTGCTACAATGTGATACTTCTCCAGCTTTTCATTTACTTCCTGTTTAAAGTCTTCCTTTTCCTTAAACACTTTATCCAAAACGAAAGGTACATCTACCACCCCTGTTTCTTCCAACTGATTATGTATGACCTGCTTGGTTTCCATCTGCACTTCAAACTGTTCCGACTCGTTGTAGTATTTTTTCTGTACATTGTCAATGGCTCTGGTTACTATCGCCAGCTGAGCCTTTGGAGATAATGCACCGCCGCAGTTTAAAAACAGCTTGGAAAAATAATTGGTCTTGGCTCCATTTACATCATACTTCTTTTCTATAAGAGAAATAGAAAAGTCATTCAGGTTCACAATGGCCGCTTCAGACAGCTTCTGGGTCTCCGTTGGAAGGATTGCCCGAAATTTGATAATTTCATTCGTATTACCAAAAGCATCGGACTGAGTCTGATGGGTATAGGAGGTCTTATAATCCATTTTCAGCATTGCGATATGTTTCCCCATATCTGTTTCAAACAATGCCACCACAAAATCTGCCGGAGGAATATCAATATTTTTATTCATAATCTCATACAGATGATTGGAAATTTGCTGACTTGCTTCCACAAATATTTCATCCGTAATCTCAGCTTCTGTCAACGGCAGAAGCTGTTGATATACCGTAGACTCTTCTTTCCGAAACTCACAGCTTTTTCTATCATCTGTTGTCATCACCTTATAAATATGTTCCCGTAAAAAGTCTCCAAAATCAGAACCATAATCCAGCAGAGTATCGGAAAGCACCGGCATCCCCACTGTTGAATCCAGTATGTGTACAATTACCTGCCGAAATCTGATATCTCCCTTTTCCATAGATATTCTCCTATTCTATATTAATATCCAGTTCCACCGGACAATGATCGGAACCCAAAACTTCTGTATGAATGCTGGCATCCTTCAGCTTATCTTTCAAATCCTCTGATACTACAAAATAGTCAATTCTCCACCCTGCATTTTTTTCACGGGCTTTAAAGCGGTAAGACCACCAGGAATATATCTGCTCCTGCTCCGGGTAAAAGTAGCGGAAGGTATCAATATATCCATGGCTGAGCATAGTGGAAAATTTTTCTCTTTCATCAGCGGTAAATCCTGCATTTTTCCGATTGGTCTTGGGATTTTTCAAGTCTATTTCCTGATGAGCCACATTCAAATCTCCACAATAAATCACAGACTTTTTCTCTTTCAGTCCATCCATATATGCCAAAATGGCTTCCTCCCATTCCATACGATAGGAAAGTCTTGCCAATTCACTCTGAGAATTTGGTGTATAGCAGGTCAACACATAAAACGTTTCATATTCCAGAGTGATGACTCTGCCTTCCTTATCATGTTCCTCTATTCCGATTCCGTAGGATACAGACAAAGGCTTATGTTTGGTAAAAATTGCTGTACCGGAATATCCTTTCTTCTGGGCATAATTCCAGTAATCATAATAGCCCTCCGGCAATTCCAAATCAATTTGTCCTTCCTGCAGCTTTGACTCCTGAATACAGAAAAAATCTGCTTCCATCTCTTTAAAATATTCTAAAAATCCTTTTTGTACACAGGCACGCAGCCCATTTACATTCCAAGAAATAAATTTCACTTCTGTTTCTCCCTTCTTCCCATTCTCCACTCTGTAGCAGAGAACGCATTTTCTATAGTATATCCGAATTATAAAAAAAGTACCAGCAGCAAATAGATTTTTGCTATTCCGCACTCATATAAATTTCTTCTGCTTTGCTCTGAGCATTCTGTAAATCTTCTACTGCCTTTGTTACATCTTGAAATAAGGAACTATACATGGCTTTGTACTTTATAGATAACTGGTCTTCCTCTCCGTTTTTTTCAATATCCCTGGCAAGATTAAAACCGGCCTGAATTCCTACTTCCATATATACATGCTGATGTTCCGCAATAACATTATTGATAACAGAATAAAGTTTAGATTCTTTCCCTCTATTATCATATTGATTTACTATCTCCATCCACTGCTCATAAGCTTTATTAAGGCGAACTTCATAGCTCTCAGGTGAATGCTCTTCTTCATTTACGCCATTAAGAAGATATTCCCTTAGTGATTTTATACTTGCTCTTTTAAATGTTTCATTTAAATATTCCATAATAACCTCCTTCAATATTTCGTAATAGCGAAATATTTCTTCATTACGAAATATTATAATCCTATTAATAAGTAAAATCAAGTATAACTTTCGCAATAGCGAATCTAATAGTAGGAGGCATGTTTATGCAGAAAATCAGACCAGATATGGATATTGGACAAAACATACAGAAATCAAGAAGGCAGGCTGGATTAACTCAAGATCAGGTTGTAGCTAAAATGAACTTAATGGGATTGGAAATATCTAAGAGTACTTATGCCAAAATCGAAACTAACCGAATGAATATTAAGGTTAGTGAGCTAATAGCTTTACAAACTATATTTAATGTAGAAATATCCGATTTCTTTCACGATTTATTATTAAACTCTAATCAATAATCTAATTTTATGTTCCTTCTTATAAAGATTAGGGTGTGAAAAGGTTGATACCTACGGATTGCTCCGACCTTTTGACCCTGGTATCTTACAAATTAAAAAAGGAAAGCCTTATTTCCGGGCTTTCCTTCACTAACATCAATGCGGAAGATGGGACTTGAACCCACACGTCTATACAGACACAAGATCCTTAGTCTTGCCTGTCTGCCAATTCCAGCACTTCCGCAAACAACCATATGTAATTGGATGTTATTGTCTGTCATGACGACTCTAAAATAATATCAAATGTTTTTGGAATTGTCAATGACATTTTCTAATTTAATACATATTTATTTTGAAATTCTTCCAATTTCATCGGTTTATCAAAATAAAATCCCTGTATCATCTGTATCTGCATCTTTTTTAATATTTCATATTGACACTCCTTTTCCACACCTTCCACGCATACATGCATTCCGATGGTAGATGCAAGTTCACACACAATCTTTACAAAAGCATCTGCATAAGGCTCTTTTCCAAGGTCCATAACAAAACACCGGTCTATTTTTATAACATCTATAGGCATCTCACGAATGTGGTTTAGAGAACTGTATCCGGTACCAAAATCATCCAGTGCCACTCTTACTCCCAGCTCCTTAATCTTTCCCAGAACCAGCTTCATTCTTGCCATATCATTAATTGCAAGACTTTCTGTTACTTCTAAAGTAAGATTATTTGGATTCATTTTGGTTTCTTCCAATATTTCCTTTATGCGCTCTGCAACATCATTGCGCAGAAGCTGTACTACAGACAGATTCACATTAACTTTATAATCCGGATGCCCCATGTCATTCCAATTCTTACAACTTCGACAGGCCTCCCTTAAAACATGATCCCCGATGGGATTAATCAATCCTAAATACTCCGCCAGAGGTATAAAATCTGCCGGATGGATAAACCCAAGACTTTCACAGTTCCACCGTACCAGAGCCTCTGCACCAGTACATGAATTTTCTGGTTTTGACACATCAATAATGGGCTGATAATACACTTCAAACTCTTCACAGGCATTCATAGTGGCATTGCGCATATTTTTTTCTAAATCCAACCGTTTGAAAGAACCGCTCTCTACTCCATCTCCATAGAATTCAAATCGGTTTTTACCGCTTTTCTTTGCCTCGAACAACGCCAAATCTGCCTTTTTAATCAGATCCTCTACATTATCCCCGTCTCTGGGAAAACGTGCAATCCCTATACTTGCGGTACAGTAATAGTCCGCCCCTTTTAAAAACCATGGCTTTGAGAATATTTCCAGTATTTCCTCAATAATTCTTTCCAGCCTCCAATACTTATTATGGACAACGATAATAATAAATTCATCGCCTCCCATACGATAGCAGGTGCTCTCAATCCCTACAATCCGCTGCAGGCTATGGGAAATGGCTTTTAATAATACATCACCATACTGATGCCCCAGTCCGTCATTGATATGTTTGAAATCGTCTAAATCCAAGTAGAGTAGTGCACCCTCCCCAGCATTTTCTTTGGTCTCCTTCATATATATTTCCATATCCTCCTCACAGCGCATACGGTTATATAGCCCTGTCAGGAAATCATTGTTCGCCTGTTTCTCAATTTTTTTCTGATACTTCTTATTTTCAGTAATATCATATACCGTATAAAGAGCTACATTCTTTCCATCCACCCATACAATTTCTGTCCGGTAAATGTCAAACCAACGTCCCTCGTCTTCTACATACACCTCAGCTGTGCCAGATTTATCCAGAGAATTTAACAGCACCTTCTCCAATTTTCCTTCCATGATGCTCTTACTAAAAAGCCCACGGAACTTCTCATTGGTAAACAGCACCTTCTCTTCTTCCAGAGAAGATACACAGATTCCACTTCCAATATTATCTAATATTTCCTCCAGTGAAGCATAAGAACCAGCCAGGGAGTTCCTGGTAATTCGCTTGTTGAGAATACTTTGGATAATCCTTTTTACCTCATGGATAAATTTACTTTCTGCCAGCTCCCATTCTCTTTCCCTGTCACTTTCCTCAAAAGAAAGGTACATTGCCGCCTGTCCATTCACTTCTATCGGAAGAAATATTGCCGCCCTGATGCCTTGGTTTTCAAAATAGGTCTTGAATACACTATTAAGAGGAGTATTACCGGATATTATATAGGATTTTCCATTCATAAAAGGAACTTTTTCTATCGGACAATCTGGATATTTCTCCTTTTTCAGTGTCCTATTTTCTTTATTCCATTCACATATTATGGATACACTGCCTGCTTCTTTCTTAATCTGCATTAAGCGGGCACGCTTAATATCCAGATATTCTCCGGCATATTGAAAAATCTGCTCCACTACTGCTGAAAATATCTGTTCCGATTCTATCATCTGTACGATGGAGACCATGGCTTCACTTCGCCTTAGTTCTGCCCCTATTTTTTTCTCTGACTTACGACTCTTTTGGGATTCCTCCATTGCTTCCACTGTTTCCATATTTAAACGAAAATAATTTCGACACATGGTGCATAAAAACTCCAGAGCATCTGAAAATCCTTCTTTTGTAGTGCATACTGCCCCTGCCGGCAGAACTACTCCCTCCGGAATACAATCTTTCAGTATTCCTCCTACCAGCCACTTCGCAACTATCTTTTGATTTATCCGCACTGCCACAGCACATAATTTTACATACCCTACCGGCAGTTCCGCCTCGATTACATCCTCCACAGAAGACCTATCGAGCTGCGCCAGCAAATCCTGACATATCTGACCACTGACATATTCTCCTATGCCTGTCCATCCTTTTACCTGAACCATATCTTCTTCAGATATCCTGTTATCCTTTTTTACATACACACTATAAATATGATTTATCTTACAGAACTTTCTCTGTATATCCTGTATATGCTCTCCAGATAATATATTTTTTCCTTCTGACATCAACTCTACCTATCTCCTTTTTCTTATGATAAACAGGTAATATATATCCTTTTCATCCATACTGTATTCCTGAAGCATGGAAAAGTCCTTTCTTATTCTCATATACTTTTTCACCAAATTCTTTTCATTGGAGTACATCAGAATAATTCCTTCTTCCACCAAAAGTTCGGCTGCTTTCTCAAAGAAGTCTCTGTAAAATACATCCTGCTCTTCTCTGCTTTTCGGTCCCCGTTCCGGCATATTGGTAATAATCTCATCAAACATATATTCATGGGTAAACTGAAAAAAGTCTCTATTAATATAGTAAATCTCTCTGTCTGCCAGTTCTGAATTTTCTCTTGCACCTGCAATTGCTTTTCCAAATATATCTATTCCATACATCACTCTTGCCGGACAGACCCGGTCACGCTCCAGCAGCATGGTTCCTACCCCACAAAAAGGGTCCAGTATCTGTGCCTCATCTTCCATATATGGCTTTGCCAATTCCGCTATAACTGCCGCCTGTTCTGGTCTTATAGAGGCAGACACTGTATTCTTTCGGTATAGGAAACGCTTATCCTGTATGGTATATAATTTTATTAGGGGAAGAAACGTTCCGTCCCCTTTTTCCATCAGACGAATCTCTATTTCATAATCTGAAGTAGAATTTTCTAGTCTGTAATTAGTCTTTTTCTCCAATAAGAATGCCATCTTCTTCGCAAAATCACTGCGCTTTTCCAAAGACATTCTCCCATGGATTCCCAGACGAAAACAATATGTTCCTTCTTTTCCATGTGCCTTTTCCAGAAGTTCCAGCAGGTCTGACTGTGCCAGTGCCTGTGCTGCGGCTTCCGGCTGTGGTTTCACTGTTCTGGTATTAAGTAAAAACAGCATTTCCCGATAGGTAGGGATTTCTAATAATTCTCTGATATCTTTTGTCTCTACTCTTACACCACTTTTCAGAAGAAGAGTCTTTCCATTTTTTATCTGATTTTTCGTTACTTCCTGTTGCTTTTTCCCGGTAGTAAGAATCATTTCATAGGACTCCTGATATCCAATAAAGGAATGACGCTTATGGGCTTTCTTTGCTGAAACCAGCTTCCGTAATGCTGTCATTTCTTCTCTTATATGTTTTTCTTCATTTTTTTCCGGCTGATATTCTTCCAGTTCTTTCAACCGCTGTTCCAGTTCCGACATATACTCCTGATAATTCAGATTTTCCAGTGCTGTTAGATAATCACTCTTAACAAATCGCTGGGTCTCCTCTTTATATGCTTCATATAATGCAGATCGTGTTTCCTCTGCCTTCAGCACTCCAAGTATTAAGGCTGCATTTTTACGCACTTTTGCATCCTCATGCTTCAGACAATCCAGAAAAACATCATACTTTCCCTGTAAAATCATTTTCAATTGTTCCACAGCTACTTCTTCCTTTAATTCCTGTTTTATAGAAATTAAAACTTTTCTCGGATTCTCTGCTGTTTTTAGATTTTCGTAAAGCTGCTTTATCATATGGTTTTCTCCCGATTCTGCACTAAAATATAAGGTTTCGCTGTTGACATAACATGCTACCTATTTTACGTTATGATTTCTCATTTTGCAAGATGCATATATGTTAATTTTTTCTATTTTATAGGAGGTTTTTGTCATATTTTAACTTTTGTTGTCTATATTCTTTTAAAAAAATATACCTGCACTGCCAGACACACCTTGTCTGACAGTACAGGTACAAATTACAATAAACTGTTTATGATAATTCTTCTTCTGCCTCTACACCATGTGTATCCAGGTAATTCTGCACATCCTTTTTAAACTTTTTCCATGCATCCTCATTCTCCACGTAGTAAATAGGACATTCCTTTCCTGTTACATCATAATGACGTATTATATTTTCCACAGGCAGGTTGAATTTTCCACACAGCCATGCTGTAAGTTCCACCAGAGAATCATATGTTTCCTGGGTAAACTGGCCTGTCTTATCCTTATGACAGCATTCTATGGAAATGGTATCACTGTTGCGTTCATTAGAAGCATAGGCGATCTCAGAACTTGGTATACATTGAACGATTTCGCCATCCATTCCTACCACAAAATGACTGCTCACCTTGGTGTCATGAGTATCCTTCAGACTTTCAAAATAGCTTCTGTTTTGTTCCGCCGTAGTCCCCGGGTTTGCTGTATAATGTATCACAATACCCTTAACCTTTTCCATGGCAGTCTGAGGTCTTGAGTATTCATTGGGAGTTAGAAGTTTTACCTGATAATCCGGTACCTCCAGAACTATTTTCTGCTTAAATCCCTTTTCTATCTCTTCTGTCTGCTGTCGTTCTGACATTTCTGCTAACGGCTGAGCCTTTTTAGGTATTTTGGTAATTACCAAAATCAATGCTAAAATTACTCCACAGACGATGACACTGCGTCTGATAATCTGTATGGTCCGCTGGCGCTTTCTCTTTCGTCTCCGCGCCAAATACGCTTCCCGTCTTCTTCTCTCTTCATTTGTCACTATTACTTACCCCGTTCTTTTGTTATCACTGCCTCCAATTATACTATGAGTTCATGCAAAAAGTATTTAATTTTTTATAAATTTTTTGTAAGGAAAATGTAATCGCCGGGGTTTATTACTTTCCACTAAAATACCCTTCCATAATACCCAGTGTTTCTTCCAACATTTCTCTGGTATGTGCTACGGAAAGAAACATTGCTTCAAACTGTGCCGGTGCCAGATAGATACCATGGTTCATCATATAGTTGCAGTAACGGGCGAATTCTCTAGTATCGGATGTCTTCGCACTTTCGTAATCTGTTACCTCTTCTCCGGTAAAATATAAACATCCCAGAGATCCTACGTGATTTACATGATAAGGCAGTCCGGCTTTTTCAACCGTCTCCTGTACCTTCTTAAAAAACCAGTCTGCGGTACCATTTAATTCCTTATAATAATCCGGATGCTGTTCCAATATAGTAAGCTGAGTCAATCCAGCCGCCATAGCAATGGGATTTCCACTCAAGGTTCCAGCCTGATATACGCCTCCTAAAGGTGCTATTTTTTCCATAACATCTCTTCTTCCGCCATAGGCTCCTACCGGCATTCCCCCTCCGATGATTTTTCCAAATGTGGTCAAATCCGGTTTTACCTGATAATATCCCTGTGCACCATCTATTCCAAGCCGAAATCCGGTAATGACTTCATCAAAAATCAGCAGTGCACCATATTCATCACAGATACTGCGCAGTCCTTCCAGAAAACCTTCTGCCGGTGGAACTACTCCCATATTGGCGGCCACTGGTTCTACAATAATCGCTGCAATTTCCTCTCCGCATCGTTTAAAATGCTCTCTCACACTGTCCAGATTATTATAAATAGCTGACAGTGTATCCTGTGTACAGCCCTTGGGAACACCAAGGCTGTCCGGTACTCCTGCCGTCATAACACCGGATCCTGCTTTTACCAGCAGCCCATCGGAATGTCCATGATAACATCCGGTAAACTTAACAATCTTATCTCTTCCTGTAAAGCCCCTTGCGGTACGAATGGCACTCATAACTGCTTCTGTACCGGAATTAACCATGCGCACCATTTCTATGGAAGGCACTAACTGACATACAAGCCTTGCCATTTCCACTTCTGCTGCTGTAGCTGCTCCAAAGCTTAAGCCCAGCCTGCATGCTTCTGTCACCGCTTCCCGCACTGCATCCTGATTGTGCCCCAGAATCATAGGCCCCCAGGAACCGATATAATCTATGTATTTGTTATCATCCTCATCGTACAGATATGCTCCTTGTGCACACTTGATAAATCTTGGCGTAGAGCCAACTGAACCAAATGCACGCACCGGTGAATTCACACCTCCCGGAATTACCTCTACTGCTTCTTTGAATAATTTTTCCGAATTTGTCATCATCCAATTCTTCCTTCTTTCATATAACCTGCCAGTTCTTTGGCAAAATAAGTAATATAAATATCTGTTCCGGCGCGATAAGCGCTGACCGCCATTTCACAAATAATACCGGCTTCATCTACAAATCCAGCCTGAGCCGCTGCCTTTACCATGGCATATTCTCCACTAACGGAATAGGATGCTATTGGAATATCTGTCCGCTCCTTCACTTCCCTGATTAAATCTCCATATGCCATTGCAGGCTTTACCATAAGAATGTCTGCACCTTCTTCTACATCTAACAAAGCCTCTTTCAAAGCCTCTCTGCGGTTATGGAAATCCATCTGATAAGATTTCCGATCTCCAAAGGATGGGGCAGAGCCTGCGGCTTCCCGGAAGGGACCATAAAAAGAGGACGCAAACTTCACTGCATAGGACATAATCGGCGTATTAATATAGCCATTTTCATCCAGCATCCTTCTTATTGCCGATACCCTTCCATCCATCATATCGGATGGCGCCACCATATCTGCACCCGCCTGTACCTGTGAAAGTGCGGTTTTCGCCAAAAGCTCCAGTGTCTTATCGTTATCTACTTCATGACCGCACAATACGCCGCAATGTCCATGGGACGTATATTCACACATGCATACATCTCCAATCATATACATTTGTGGGCAGACTTCCTTAGCCTTGCGAAGTGCTTTCTGCACAATACCATTCTGGTCATAGGCACCACTTCCTGTTTCGTCTTTATATTCTGGTATCCCAAAGAGCATTACGCTCTGCACGCCTGCCTCTGAAAGTTCTATCAGCTTTTCTTCCATCCGATCTACACTATAGCGGTACTGTCCCGGCATAGAAGAAATCTCTTCCTTCCTATTACTTCCCTCTGTCACAAACATAGGATAAATCAGGCTGGATGCATCCATTCTGGTTTCTCTCACCATTTTCCTAAGGACAGAATCTCCCCTAAGACGGCGTGGTCTTGTAATCAATTCCATTGTATCCCTCTTTTCTATATTTAAAGCTATTTATTTTCTTTTTAATATAGCACAGAGCGTTTTTTCTGTAAACTGATACCAGGGTAAAAAGGTCATGATTTTCATGCTTGCATGAAAAAGCATGAGTTTGGGACCCGCAAAACATGAGAAAGTAGCCCGAGTAGGGCGGATTTTGAATGTTTTAGGGTGCTGAGTGCCTGTGACACTCGTTTAGCACGGACCGAAGCGGAGCGAAGATGCGTGAGCAATCCGTGGTATCACATGGTTAAAATACCTTTTGACACCCTAATCGTAAAATTCTATATTTCTGATTTAAATACCACATTCCGCACCTTTGCAAGAGCATTTAACAGAATACTTCCCATAATACAGCAGCAGATTACTTCACCAATTCCAACGGTCAGCATATAAGATGGAATTGACCAGTCTCTTCCTGCAAATTCCATAACAAGTCCATAGCCATAACGAAGTACCAGCGGAATAATAACCATATTGGCAATCACCGGCGGCAGGGTACATAAGAATTTATGTCTGCGCAGCAGATATGTTCCAACGGCTCCAAGGACAGTGGCTAAACTCCCAAACACCACATCTAAAATAGGAGCTCCTGTCAGTAGATTTGCCAGCAGACAGCCAATGCCAAGTCCGGGCACTGCTGCGGATGTAAAATAGGGTAAAATGGTAAGGGCCTCCGAGACACGAACCTGAACGACTCCGGACGCTAAGTTGATGGCGCTGATAAAATAAGTCAGCACTACATAGATCGCTGCAATCAAAGCAGCCTGAATGGTAAATAATACCTTTTTATTTCTCATTTTCACTTCTCCTTTAGTTTTGTTTTACGTGTGGAAGGTTACGAACACACGATACTTATAACTTTGTTATGATAGCACAGCATCTTGGGAAATTCAATCAATAATAGATTTCTTCTACTTTTACATTTTTATATTATATTGCTTTTTAAAAAAAGTTGCTATAGTGTTATCAAATTGATAATTAACAAAGGAGGACCGTCTTATGAAAGAAAGATATGTATGTGATATGACAAAAGGAAATGAAGTGGGATTACTTTTACGTTTCTCTTTTCCTTTGCTTGTCGGGAATATTTTTCAGCAGCTTTATAACATGGTGGACTCCATTATCGTAGGTAAATTCGTAGGCTCCAACGCGTTGGGTGCAGTAGGTGCAGTAGGAAGTCTTAACTTTCTCTTCTTCTCTCTATGTCTTGGACTTGGCTCCGGTATTGGAATCCTCATTTCACAGTTTTTTGGAGCGGGGAGGGATGAATATGTAAAAAAAATCATAGCCAACTCCATCTATATTGTCACATCAGCAGGTGTGCTTATGAGTATTATTGGTATCGCATTAGCCAGACCTATTCTGGAGCTTATGAATACCCCGGAATCTATTATGGGTGATGCTGTTACCTATATGAAGATTGTCTGCGGCGGTACCATCGTAGTGGCACTTTATAATGGTATTTCTGCAATTCTCCGGGCATTGGGAGATTCCAAAACTCCCCTTATCTTCTTGATTGTAGCAAGCGTTATTAACGTTATACTGGATCTTGTATTTGTACTTGTGTTTGATATGGGTGTAGCCGGTGCTGCCTGGGCAACTGTAATTTCCCAGCTTGTATCTGTGGTTGGTTCTATTTTATTTGCCGTTTGGAAGAACCCTTATCTTAAGTTAAAAAAGGAGCATTTTGCTTTTGACATAGATATAGTAAACAAAAGTTTCCGGATTGGGCTTCCGGTTGCGGGACAGAATGCGCTTATTGCTTTTTCCTGCGTAGCTCTTCAAAGTGTTGTAAACAACTATGGGGAAACTGTTGTTGCCGCGTATACTGCAACCAGCCGTGTGGAACAGCTGGTACAACAGCCTTTTAACTCTCTTGGTATGGCAGTTTCTACATTTGCAGGTCAGAATATTGGTGCCGGAAGACATGACCGTGTAAGCACCAGCTGCAAAAAAAGTACCTATATTGTACTTGCCTTCAGCCTGTTAATGATTGCTGTAATGTTCTTATTCAGCGATGCCATTGTAAGTCTTTTCGTAAATGAACCGGATGTTATTGAAATTGGAGCAAGAGGACTTCGTATTACCAGCTTCATGTACTTTGGTCTTGGAATGATTTATGTTATGAGAGGAATGCTCAATGGTGTAGGAGATGCTGCCTATGCTATGGTAAACGGTCTGACCGAAGTAGTGGGCAGAATCGGTTTTGCCTATCTGCTTATGATGATCCCTGCTATCGGTATGTGGGGTGTATGGTATACCAACGGCCTTACCTGGCTGCTGGCTGGTACTGCCGGAGTCATCCGCTTCTTCCAGGGTAAATGGAAAACAAAATCTGTTGTAACCCAGTCAACTTCAAATGCTGCATAAAAATAAAGGGTGCCCTATTTGGGACACCCTTTTTACATGGCTATTTTTCTTCTTTTTCCCTGCACTGTATACAGCATTCCACCAGACTGTCAATGGTTGCCTGCCGGGCTGTTATGGTCTGCATTCCCTGCTCCTTTGCAGCACGTTCTGTCTGTTGTCCGATACAGACTGCCTGTACCTGTTTCATATCCAGATGTTTTACTGACTGAACAAAACCTTTTACCGTAGAAGCACTGGTAAATACCGCCATGTCAAAGCTTCCCGTTTCAAAAGGATGTGTTTCATATACCGTTTTATAAATGGGTAAATCTGTTATACGGGCTTCCGTTCTTTTTGCAATCTCCTCAA
The DNA here is from genome assembly GCA_964620885.1 of uncultured Eubacterium sp. Classification (GTDB taxonomy): domain Bacteria; phylum Bacillota; class Clostridia; order Lachnospirales; family Lachnospiraceae; genus Petralouisia. The sequence continues at coordinate 14,490 of CAZUKR010000022.1, read as the reverse complement.
CCAGTTGTCTGCTTCCCTGTTCCGCTCTTGCAATTAAAATTCTTTCGCTACTCTTGGCATGCTCACCTAATAAGATTCCAAGATGTTCCCCATCATAGATTTCAGGCACAAGGTCACAGCAAAGGCCCCGTTCCTTAATTTCCTTTCGGGTTCCCGGACCCACGGCAGCAAGCTTAGCTTCCCTGATGGAACGTATATCCATGTTATGGTGCTTTAATGTTTCAAAAAACACCTTTACTCCTGCCGGAGAGGTGAATACCAGATATTGATATTCTTTCAGATGGGAAAGTTCTTCTATAAACCTATGGTTTTCCTCAATCGGAACGGTTTTAATAGTTGGGATTTCCACTACTTCTGCTCCTGCTTCCCGCAGTTTTTGGCTTAATGTTCCACTGCGTTCTTTTGGTCTGGTTACCAGAATTCTGCTGCCGAACAAAGGCTTATTCTCATACCATGCAAACTTGTTTCCAAGAGCACATACTTTTCCTACTACAATAATGGCTGGTGTTTCTACTCCCTGCTTTTCTGCTTCTTCCGGAAGAGTGGATACATCCGCAATGATTTTCTTCTGGCGGGCAGTGGTTCCCTGCTGCAAAACAGCTGCCGGCATGTCTTTTTCCATTCCTGCGTTTACCAGTCCCTGACAGATATCTGAAAGTGCAGAGATTCCCATAAGAAAGACTAAGGTTCCCTGCAGACGTACCAATGCTTCAAAGTCTATCTCCAGTTTCTCTCCCCTTTTCTTGTGACCCGTAATAATATGTAGAGAAGAAGTATAATCCCGATGGGTGACCGGAATTCCATTGTAAGCGGGTACGGATATGGCGGAAGTAATCCCCGGCACAATTTCAAATGAAATCTCATGTTCTGTAAGCAATTCCAGTTCTTCCCCACCTCTTCCAAACAGAAAGGGGTCGCCGCCCTTAAGACGTACCACCTGTTTTCCTTCCTGTGCCTTTTCTAACAGCAATCGGTTGATTTCTTCCTGAGGCATCGTGTGATTTCCAGCTCGTTTTCCCACATCTATTACTTCTGCTTCTTCCGGAATCAATGCCAGAATACCCGCTCCTACCAGTCTGTCGTACACGACTACCTGAGCCTTCTGGAGTATTTCTTTTCCTTTTATCGTAAGAAGTTCCATATCAGATGGACCTGCTCCTACCAGCCATACTTTTCCTGCCATATCGTTTCCTTTCTATCGAAGCTGCTCTGCCAGCTGTTTCCCAAGCTGTTCTGCTTCTTCCGGTTTTCCTTCTATCTGTCCTGTTACATATTCCTCACTGCCCTCTAATGCATAAAGTCCGGTGAGCTTCATAGAATTTTCTTCAATAACTGCATAAGCTGCTATGGGCGAACTGCACCCTCCATCCAGTGTTCTTACAAAGCTTCGTTCTGCCAAAGCACACCAGGTACTCTCCTGCTCATAGAATCCTGACAGCCAGGAGTAGTCTTCTCCCTGTCTTCCCTGTATGGCCAGAGTTCCCTGTCCTGCTGCCGGAATCATCTCATCGGACTCAAAGTAACGGCTGATACGTTCCGTAAGCCCCAGCCGTTTAAGCCCTGCCGCCGCCAGTATCAGTCCACTGTACTCTCCCCTATCCAATTTTTCCAAACGTGTTAATACATTTCCCCGAATTCCTTTTACAGTCATTTCAGGCAATATATTTTTCAGCTGAATGACACGTCTGGCACTGGAACACCCCAATGGCAAAGATGAATCCAGCTCTTTCCTTCCTTTGGGCAGTACCAACACATCTCTTGGGTCTTCCCGTCTGGAAAATCCAAGCAGAGGAAGCTCTTCCGGTACTTCCATGGGCATATCTTTCAGGCTGTGAACGGAAATATCACTGCGTTTTTCTGCCAGTGCCGCGTCCAGTTCTTTTACAAATAACCCTTTTCCCCCTATTTTATCTAGGGACTGATTCAATATTTTATCCCCGGTGGTCTTCATTTTCACCAGTTCCGGTTCCTTCTCTGTACAATTATCTTTAATATATTCCAACACCATTTCTGCCTGAATTACTGCAAGTCTGCTTTCTCTGGTTCCAATCCTTATCTTTTTCACTATGCTTCTCCCTCCAGCAATTTTCTAATCTGTTCCGTTACTTCCGCCGCCTGTTTGTGATTTTTCCCATTGGCGGTAATCCCAACAGTAACATCTCCTTTTTGCACAATACCCGGGAAGAAGAAATCACACATTTCCCGATTGGATGCTACATTTACCAGAATTTCCTTATGTCTGCATTCTCTAAAAATAATGGTATTAACCTGCATATCATCTGTCGCCGCCAGTACAAAATCTGGACGCTGCAATTCACTGGGCCGGTAGGTCCGATATTCCAATTTAAGTGTATTCTTCTCCTCTGCCAGATGCTGCAATTCTTCTGATATTTCAGGAGCTGCCACCCGTATATGGGCACCATAAGACAACAACGCCTTTACTCTTCTCGTTGCAATGGTTCCCCCTCCAAAGACTATAACTTCTTTTCCTTCTAAGTTGATAAATAATGGAAAATAAGTGTTCATTCTGCTTTCCTTTCCGGTTCATAAACTCCTTCCAGCACTTCCACACACTGCCGCAGGGTATCGGTATCCACCTGATCCCGCAGGGCAAACAGAAGTCTGTCCACAACCTTTCCTGTTACCTGCTCCAATTGTCTGCGTAATATTTTCTTTTCTTCTTCCGGTAATGCAAGGCTTTTCAAATCCTTTTCTATCCGCCAGCAAAATTCTTCTCCGGATGCCGTTCCAATATGCTGAATTCTCGGTACCAGATCCCGACTCTCCTTCCAGCTGTAAAATCCCTTAATATGTTCCTCTATCAACTGACTTGCCTTCTGGTACTGTTCCTTCATCTGCTCTGATTTCTCCTCTACCTGAAAGGTGTCCATATCATACAGACTAATATTTTTCATTTCTCGCAGACCTTCCTCTATATCTCTCGGTACTGCCAAATCCACATAAACCTGTGATTTCTTTACATTGCAGTTCCTTAACCGTTCTGTGGTTATGGTTCGGTTGGGACTTGCTGTTGCAGAAAATACAAAATCACAATTCGGTATATAATCATAGCGCTCTCCATAATTTATACGCCTTGCTCCCTTTGGTATATTTACAACACCACTGCGGTACTGACGAACCGTTACGATTACATCTGCTCCTTCTTCCATCAATGCCTGTGCTGTAATCTTTCCCATCTCTCCGTTTCCAATCACCAGAGCTTTTTTCCCTGATAATTCTTTTCCCTGTTCTTTTAGAAAAAGAATGGCCTGATGTGCCGCTGAAAAATTGGCCTTATCCATGGGAACTTCCGTCTTTACCTGTTTTCCTGCAGTTACTGCCATACGAAACAGCACTTCCAGCACCTTATCCATACATTGCTGCTCTCTTGCAAAGGCCGCCGCCTGTTTTACCTGGGTAAGAATCTGATCTTCTCCTACAATCTGGGATTTCATACCTGCACTTAGCAAAAACAAATGAGTGATGGCTTCTTCTCCCTCTCTCACTTTGAAAAAACGGCTGTAGCTATTTACATCCAGACCCTTTAATCTGCATAAATATTCTGGCAGCTCCAGCTCTGTCTTCTTCCGAAGACTAACCCACAATTCCATCCGGTTACAGGTGGAAAGTATCACACATCCTTTTACGTTCTTATTCTGTTTTATCTTCTCCATCGCAAATGCCATTTCTGTTTTGGTAAATGCAAAGCACTGTCTTACATTAATCTGTGCCGCGGAGTAATCAATTCCTATCATCTTAACGTTCATATATTATGTACAACAAGGCGTTCACAATAGCGGCTGCCACGTTACTGCCTCCCTTTCTTCCTTTTGCAATGATATAAGGTACCGGCAGTTCCATAATCAGTTCCTTGGACTGCACCACATTAACAAAGCCCACCGGTGTTCCAATAATCAATTCTGGTTTTACTTTTCCTTCCTGCACCAGTTCATAGATTCTAATCAGTGCTGTAGGAGCGTTTCCAATTACAAAAATCACAGGCTTTCCAAGAGCTGCCGCCTTATTCATACATGCCACGGAACGGGTGGTTCCATTTTGCTTTGCCAATTGAGCCACATCTTCATCTGCAATAAAATTATAAATCTCAACTCCCAGCTTTGCCAGAACACTCTTATTGATTCCTGCCCTTGCCATCTGGGTATCGGTTACAATACAGGCACCATTTTGTAATGCTGTAAGGGCTTTTTCCAGCACCCCTTCTGAAAACACCAGATTATCCGCATAGTCAAAATCTGCTGTTGTATGAATCACCCGTTTAATAATGGGGGCATATTTTTCTTCTATCTCTTTCTCTCCCAGTTCTTCTGAAATTATTTCAAAGCTGCGCTTTTCAATCTCCTGGGGAAGTACCTGTTCTATTTCTGTCTTCATAATTCTATTCCTTTTCTGGCTTTAATTCCTTTATCGTAAGGGTGCTTTTTCTTTTCCATATAAGTTACGTAATCTGCAAGTTCCAATAATTCTTCTGCCGGATTTCGTCCTGTTAATACTACTTCCATTTCATGTGGTCTTTCTGCAAGGAAATGCAGCAGTTCTTCCTGTTCTATCATATTCTGGTTATAGGCATCTATCACTTCATCTAATACGAGAAGTCCTACCTTATTTTTTACTGCTTCTTCCAGAACTTTTTTCAAATGGGAATTATAATAAGCTTCTGCTTCTGTCCTTTCTTCCGGGGTCATACGAAAGGTAAATCCAAAGCTTTCTTCACACCGCAAAAGATGAATGTTTGTTATCTGCTCCAGTATATTCAGCTCTCCGGAATCATTCCTCTTTAGAAACTGGGTAAACAATACTTTGCCGCCTGTTCCTGCATATCGGATACTTAATCCAACTGCTGCAGTAGTTTTTCCCTTTCCATCTCCTTCGTATATATGAATCAGACCTGACCCAGCCTGAGACTTTGCATCCTTCATACTATATTCCTTCTTCCAAAATTTTATATATGGCTTCCATATCTAAATGTTTCCGCAGAGTATCCGCCAATAAATCATACTGCTTTTCTTTGTAGTCATGACGGCTGATACATACTGCTTCTTCCAATTGTATTCCCTTCTTCCGAGCCAGAATATTTATCAACCCTGCTGCAATTCCATCTTCATCAAAAACACCGTGCACATAAGTTCCATACACATTTCCAAGACATGTCCCATCTGCCTTTTCTTCCTTCCCCTCTTGGGAGATACTACAAAAATTCACGCTCTGTTCCACCTGACTGGTGGCTCCCATATGAATCTCATAACCTTTCAGACTCTTTCCTGAAAGCCCCTCCAGGGTTCCCGGAATATTATGCAATGTTCCGCTGACTCTGGTTCTGGTCTTTTCCTGCGTAAACACAGTGCGTATGGGCAACAATCCGATTCCCCGTATACTGCCCCCTTCTTCTATATCCTCAGGATCTTCCAGCAGTTCTCCCAGCATCTGATAACCGCCGCAAATACCAAAAATAACAGTCCCTTTTTCCTTTTCTTTTAAAATAGCATTTTCCAGTCCGCTTTCCCGCAGCCATTTTAAATCCGCCATGGTATTTTTCGTTCCCGGTAAAAGAATCATATCCGGACTTCCCAGCTTTTCCGTCTTATCCACATACCTCAGATTTACTTCTTCCATACCTTCCAAAACAGCAAAATCTGTAAAATTAGAAATTCTGGGCAGACGTATGACTGCAATCTCAATTACTCCCTGACTGTTTCCACGGGAAAACCGCTCACTGAGACTATCCTCATCTTCTATATCTACCTGCATATAGGGTGTTACTCCTACTACCGGAATTTCTGTCATTTCTTCCAGCATCACCACACCCGGATCTAAAATTGTCTTATCTCCACGGAATTTATTGATGATGGTTCCCTTTACCATCTTCTTTTCATCTTCCTCCAGCAGCATAATGGTTCCGACCAATTGAGCAAATACACCGCCCCTATCAATATCTCCTGCCAAAAGCACCGGAGCCTTTGCCATTTTTGCCATTCCCATATTAACAATATCATCCTGCTTTAAGTTAATTTCTGCCGGAGATCCTGCACCTTCTATTACAATAATATCATAGGCTTTGTCTAACTGCTCATATGCCTTTAAGATATCAGGTATCAGTTGTTTCTTATATGCAAAATATTCCCTGGCACTCATATTTTTTATTATTTCCCCGTTTACAATCACCTGTGAACCGGTATCATTCGTTGGTTTCAGTAAAATTGGATTCATAAAAACAGAAGGTTCTATCCCTGCCGCCTCCGCCTGTGTTACCTGAGCACGTCCCATTTCCAGCCCTTCCTTTGTAATATAAGAATTTAATGCCATATTCTGAGATTTAAAGGGTGCTACCTTATAGCCGTCCTGTTTAAAAATCCGGCAAAGTCCGGCAGTAAGAAGGCTTTTCCCTGCATTTGACATGGTTCCCTGTATCATAATTGATTTTGCCATTTTCTTCTACCGCCTTTCCATCATACTTTTCAGTGTCTTTATGAGTATTTCATTTTCTTCTCTGGAACGTACTGCAATCCGATACCACCCTTCCGAAAGTCCCCGGAAATTGCCGCAGTTTCGAATTAGTATCTGATGTTTTTCCAGTTTTGTATCAAGTCCTTTTTCCCCACGAAAAAAAATAAAATTTGCTGCATGTCCAAACACTTCTACTGAAAGTTCTTTCAGTTCTCTAAGCAAATACTTTTTTTCTGTTTCTAATGCATCTTGCGTGCGCATAATAAATTCATGTTCCTTCGACGCTGCGATTCCCGCTTCCTGCGCAATGACGGAAACATTCCATGGCTGTGTTACATTTCTCATCTGCTCCAGCAGTTTTGAATCAGAAGACAGACCATACCCCAGCCGAATTCCCGGAATTGCAAACATCTTGGTAAAGGCTTTCACGATAAACAACTGGGAATACTGCTGTAAAAATTTCTTCATGGTGTAGGCTTCTGCCTCTTTTATAAAATCCAGAAAGCACTCATCTACTACCAGACGTGTCTTCGTTTCACAGCATTTTTTCAGCAGTCTGGTCAGATAGTCCCGCTCATAGAGAACTGCGGTGGGATTGTTGGGATTGCAGAAGAATACCATATCGGTATCTATGGTAATCTGTTCTATAAATTCATCCTCCCGGTACGAAACGGCTTCCACCTGACAATCCACGCTTAACAAAGCCTGCTCATACTCCTGAAAGGTGGGCGCAGGAACCAATGCTCTTTTCGGCTTTTCTGCCAACACCAGAGAGAATATCACATCCGCCGCACCATTTCCGCATATAACCTGTTCCGGCTTCACCCGCTCCATTTCTGCGATTGCCTCACAAAGCCTTCCACTTCCCGGCTGAGGATAATGTATCACCTGATTCAAGGCTTCTCTGGCCGCTTCCATCACCTTCGGCGGCACTCCCAGAAAATTGATATTGGCTGAAAAATCTATGTAATTGGGATAACTGTATATATCTCCGCCGTGTTTATGCATGAGACCTTCCTTTCTATAACAGTTTCAATGCTTCTTCCATACCAATACATCTGGCATATCTTTCATTCCACATTTTTATATTATAATACTCATAAGTCTGCTTTCCTGTCAAAAATTCATTATCCACTGTTGTATTACAATATTCCGGTACGAACATTTCAAATCCATGTTCAAACCCGCATTTTACTGTTGCATCCATACAATAATCTGTCTGCAGTCCCACAGCCATAATCTGTATTTCTCTTTTCACACTCAGATATTCTAACAATTCTGTATTTCGGAAAGGACTGTTTACATGTTTATCAAAGATTTTCTCTCCTGCCTCCGGTGCGACTTCCACAGGTATCTCAAATCCTTCCGTTCCCTTTGTTAATTCAATTCCATCCTCATGACGGATATAGATTACTTCGGTCCCTTTGCTTCTTGCTTTGCTGATTAATATTTTGAGGTTTTCCTGAATTTTTTTATATTGATAAAGCTTTTCTGTTACAAGCATTTTCTGTACATCCACCACAAGTAATACCATATCGTTCTCCTCTTTTATCCACATTATAATATAATTACCATCCGCAAGCCCAGCACAACCACCGCTGTGACTACTGTAGTAACATACATCAGCCGGTTACTTCTTCTAATATCTTCTATCTCCACATCACGCCCATTGTCTCCAATGGTTGGCTTTTCATGCTTCTCCCCGAAATACCATGCATCTCCCGCAAGCTGTATCCCCAGTGCCCCTGCCATTACCGCTTCCGTCTGGGCAGAATTGGGACTGGCATGATTATAACGGTCTCTTCGGAAAATCCGAAAGGCATTCCTTCCATCCATACCACAGAGAAAGGAGGAGAAAACCATTATAAGTCCACAGATTCTTGCCGGGATAAAGTTCACAACATCGTCCAGCTTTGCTGCCGCTGTTCCGAAGTATTGATACCGTTCATTTTTATAGCCTACCATGGAATCCATGGTGTTTATTGCTTTATAGAAAAATCCGCCCAGTGCTCCAAATAGTCCCATAAAAAGCAATGGTGCAATAACACCGTCTGAGGTATTCTCTGCAACCGTTTCTATGGATGCCTTAATTACTCCGGTTTCGTCCAAAGATTTCGTATCTCTTCCTACAATCATGGATACTGCCTGTCTTCCGGCTTCCAGTCCATCCTGCTCCAATGCGGCTGCCACCTTCATACTTTCTGTTTTCAGGGATTTTGCCGCCAGCAGAGTATAACACATGAGGGATTCCAGAATAACTCCTGCAATGGGAGCTGCCCGGTATGCTCCATACAACAAAACTGCCGGAACTGCCACAGATACCAGTATGACTACCAGTACCAGCACTACTCCCCCTGCCCGTTCTCCCTCTTTTTTCTTAGGAAATATTTTTCTTACTACCTCTTCTATTTTTGTAATAACCGTTCCGATTCCTATGACTGGATGCCACCACCCATGGGGATCGCCTACAATAAAATCAATTATCACTCCCACTGCAAGTGCAATGGTCTGATACATCCATATATTCATTTTAATTTCATTCCTATCCCAGCATTTACTAACCACACCTGCTCTGCCTGTTTTGCAAGCATACAGCTGATTCGTCCCACCTTCTCACGGTAACTGCGGTCGAAAGAATCCATGGGAACTACCCCGCATCCAAGCTGGGTAATTTCCAGAATAACTTCTGGATTTCTCTCAAGTAGTTCTTCCACCCAGGCTTCCGGCTCTCTTCCATCTTCCATTAGTCTTCTAATATACAAATGAAAATGGGATATGATATCTGCCCTATACAATTGTTTTGTCTCTTCCTGCTCTCCCTGGGCAATCACAGGCTGTTCACTCCTGCACATGCCTTTGGCAAACATAAGCTTACCCTGATAAGCTCCTCCGGTTATCAATATCATAATACTTCTCCTATATCATTTTCTGTACCACTACTACAGAGATTAATATCACCAGTTCACAGACCTGCAAAAAGCACCCTGCCAAATCCCCGGTAATTCCTCCGAACTTTTCCACTGACATGCGGCGATACCACAAAAATGTCAACATTGCTCCGGTAATAGCAGCAACTCCCAGTGGAAGATTCAGCCATAGCATAAAGGCTCCCGCCAGAATGCCTTCTGCTATTAAAATTCTGCCGGCACGTCTCTTATCTGCTCCATTTGCAAAGGTTGCCGCCAGACCACTGTTTTTGGCACAGGGAAAGGAGGTCACTGAAATACCGCTGAGACACCGGCTAAAGAAGAACCCCACTGCTGTCACACCAATCCCTTCTCTGGGCAGCTCTGATGCAAATCCGAAATATGCAAGAAAATACATCACACATATAATAATAGCAAAGGCCCCTGCATGGGAATCCTTTAATATTTCCAGACGCCGCTCTTTGGATTGGTAGGAACTTAATGCATCCCCAGTGTCCAAAAGTCCATCCAGATGAATTCCTCCTGTTATGACTACCGGAATCAGTGTAAGCAGTACTGCATACAGATTGTTTCCTACAGGAATCCTTTTTGCATAAATTCCCCAGAAATAAAAAACAGCTCCAATTACGGCCCCAACCCATGGAAAAAAGCACATGGCATATTTCATATTCTCTTTATTCCAGTCCGCCCTTGGCATAGGTATTTTAGAATACATGGCAAAGGCTATGATACATGCATTAATGTGCTTCATGCTTTTCTCCTTTCCAGAACACCGGAAGTCCACAGACTACCTCAATCACCTCATCTGCCTGTTCTGCCAGAAAAAGATGCAGTTGTGCCATCTGTTTTAAATACTGTGTTGTCATCTCATCATATTTCATTCCATCTTCAAATACATTATTTCCTACAACAATCAGGTCTTTGCTCTGTTCTATTAAATGAAGGATTCCCTCTTTAATTACAGATACCACCGTCTCATTACGCCCCTTGGAAGAAAACATCTCATTGGCGGTAAGGTTGGAAAGACACTCCAGCAAAATGATTTCTCCCGGTCCGCCCTTCAATTCTTCCAGATGTGTATGGCACTCCCGTGTAACAAAGCCTTTGTCTGCCCGCATCTTCTGGTGGCGTTCTATCCGCCTCCTGCTTTCGCTATCCATCGGTTCCATTGTAGCCACATACACAAGCTCTGAACTGGAACTTAGCTTCCTTCGTTCTACTGCAAGCTGTTCCGCATATTCTGATTTTCCGCTCCCGCTTCCTCCGGTTATAAATACTACCATCTTTTTCTCCTAATCCAGTGGTACGTAATCTTCAATGTCAATCTGAGCAAAAGTACTCATCTGCTCATAAATATGTAATCCCATATCTAACAAAGGAAATAAAGCCACAGCTCCGGTTCCTTCTCCCAGACACATATCACAGGTAAGGCTTGCTGATTTTCCTATTTCCTTAAGCAGCATATCTCCCGCCGGTTCCCTGGATACATGGGATGCTAATATATAATCCTGCACCATGGGATGTATCCGAATTGCGGAAAGTGCCGCAACCGTTGAAATAAATCCGTCTGCCACCACCGGAATACCGTGTATGGCTCCACCCAGATAAACCCCCGTCAGTCCTGCAATATCAAATCCGCCTACCTTGGACAGTACATCTAAAACATCCTCTGCATCCGGTTTGTGTTTTTCAATGGCTTTTTTGATGACTTCTATTTTTCTCTTCAATCCGGCACTGTCAAGTCCCGCACCTCTCCCTGTAACTGTTTCTACCGGTTTGTGAAGTAATACACTGGCTACTGCACTGCTTGTAGTTGTATTTCCAATTCCCATTTCTCCAGTAGCAATGATTTCATATCCCTTTTCCTTTAGCTCCGATACCAGCTGGATTCCTGTCTCCACTGTCTGTATTGCTTCTTCTCTTGTCATAGCCGGCTCTTTTGCCATATTTTTTGTTCCATAGGCAGTCTTACGCTTTTCCACCCGTGGAGTATCCACAGCCATTCCTATGTCTATAGGAAAAATATCTGTTCCAGTATCTTTACACATAATGGCTGCACATGAATTTGCATCCAGAAAATTCTCTGCTACAATGGCAGTGACCTCTTGTCCGGTCTGGGTTACGCCTTCTTCTACCACACCGTTATCCGAACACATAATCAACAATGCCTTTTTCTTTATATGGATTGCGGCTGTCCTTTGTATGCCTGCAATCTGCATCAGGTTTGTCTCTATTTTCCCAAGGCTTTTTAACGGCTTTGCGATGGAATCCCATCTTTTCTCACAAACGTTCCGCGCCTCTTTGTCGATTGGTTTTATCAGTTTTAAAGATTCTTCTAATTTCATTTTTGTTTCTCCATACACTGCTGTAAAAAGCGGAATGCAAATTCAGGATTGGAATAATAATAAAGATGGGGAAAACCTGCCGCCTGACTTTCTCCCCCATGTATGCATTCCCATTCCCGTTTTCCAAAAGGTTTCTTGGCATGATAATCTGCTCCATTATTGTTGGTATCAAAATAATGAAACTCATGAGCTTTCACCTTTTCTCCTGTTTCCAGCAGCTGTCCTTCTGTTTCCCCAGTAAGGGTAATATAGCCAAATCTTCCCAGCTTCTTAGTTCGGTAAGCCTGCCCTTTGATAAGACCTGCCATGGGATAGCGCTTCCCTTCCATATCTTCCATCTCTTCCAGCAGATATAGAAAACCTCCACACTCTGCAAGATAAGGCATGCCTTTCTGCAAGACTTCTCTTATTTCTGTTTTCATAGAATCGTTTTCACTTAACTGCTTTGCATAAAGCTCTGGGTATCCCCCAGACAGAATCAGACCATCCAGATTTTGGGGAAGCACTTTGTCATGAAGGGGAGAAAAAGCAACCAGCTCTGCCCCCATCTCCTCCAGCAGTTCCAGATTATCCTGGTAATGAAAGCAAAATGCCTCATCCTCTGCCACTCCGATTCTTGGAGCATGACTTCCGTCCTTTATCTGGAGCTTGGGCAGTCTTGGAACTTCCCATTCCAATTCTCCCGCCGTTTCTGCCAGTTCCAGTATCTTTTCTATATCAAGGGTTTCTTCCAAACGTTCTGCTAAACTTTGCAGTTTTTCTCTTAATCCTTCGATTTCCTCCGGTGTTACCAGCCCCAGATGACGGCTCTCAATTGCAAGGTCTGAACAGTTTGGGAGGTATCCCACTACTGCAATTCCCAGTTCCTTTTCTATCTGTTCTTTTAACAGTTGAAAAGTCATTGGGCTTGTCTGATTCAAAATCACACCTTTTATCCCAGCGTCTTCTCGATACTGTAAAAAGCCCTGTATCAGGGGAATTACAGAAAGACTCATGCCCTTTGTATTTACCACGAGAATCACCGGGGTATCCGTGATTTTAGCAAGCTCATAAGACGAAGCAGTTGTAGTCACACCACCTGCTCCATCGAAAAAACCCATAACGCCTTCTAGAATGGAAATATCTGCCCTCTGGGCTTCCTTTCCCAAAAGGTATCTGGTCATATTTTCATCGGTAAAAAAAGTATCCAGGTTCTTAGAGGGAGTCCCGATTACCTTCCGGTGAAACATCGGGTCTATATAATCTGGTCCGCATTTAAAGGCCGCTGGTTTCTTTTCCCGATTTACCAGTGCCTGCAGCAGACCGCATGTTATCAATGTTTTTCCGCTCCCGCTTGAGGGAGCCGCCAGCATTACTCTTGGTAATCTCACACGTTCCTCCTGTTATTCCCAGTCTTCCTCTTGAATCTGCATGTCCTTGTAATAGAACTCCTTGTCCCTATCATTAATTTCACGCAGTACCCTGCATGGATTTCCTACTGCTACTACATTGGCAGGAACATCCTTTGTCACCACACTTCCGGCTCCGATTACAGAATTATCCCCAATGGTAATTCCCGGCAGTATAATAACACCACTTCCAATCCACACGTTATTTCCAATCTTTACAGGAATCGAAAACTGCATTCCCTTTTTCCGCAGTTTCGGCTCTACCGGATGCCCCGTTGCACTGATTGTTACATTAGGGGCTATCATTACATGGTCACCGATGTAAACTTCTCCATCATCTACGATGTTTAGATTAAAGTTAATGTAGGTGTAATCCCCTATATAAGTTTTGCTTCCATATGCCATACGAAGAGGCGGCTCTACCCAGATGTCTTTTCCGGCATGTCCCAGAAGTCCTTTTAATATCTCTTCCCGCTTCTCTACCTCTGATGGTCTGGTCTGATTAAAATCATACAACACCTCTTTACAGTGCTGACGTTCCTCCTCCAGCCCTTCACACATATCGGTATATAACCTGCCCTGCTGCATTTTTTCCCTTGTAGTCATAAGCCTTCTCCTTTCTTTTTCTGAAACTAGATTAATGTCTCTGCAAGACTATCATAGCCATACATTTTCATAATCTCTTTCATTCCTTCTGCCACTTCCAGTCTGGAATAATCACAACTTTCGAGAAAATCATTGTCCTTGGTATTTAAGTGTTCGTAAAATAATACTGCCATTTTCAGATATTCCAGATTTTCCTCTTTCAGCTCTTCATACAGAATGTTTTCTGCTTCATTAATTTCTCCCTGATCTGCCATGGTACGCAATTTCCCATAAACATCTTCTGCCTGGCTGTCTTCAAACTGTATTTCTTCCTGCTTGTCCGCATCAATATGAAAAACCAGTTTTAAAAAGGTTCGTACCACCTCATGGATAATACGCATAATATAATCTTGTTCTACCATTTCTTTTCCCTCACTTAATTCTATTCCTTATGTTCTGTATCTTCTCTGATAAACATCATCAAGCAGGATACTAACAGTAATCCACAGGATATCCAGATTGCTCTTTCTTTCAACAGCTCTGTCAGCACACCGCCAATTGCCGCCCCCACAATAAAAACTCCAATAAATCCATAATACAGCAGACTCTTATTCCGCAGTCTTTTATCCTTGGTTACATGATAGCTGGACAGCATATCTGTTGCAGTCCTGAGATTTCCAATACACATGGTACTGGCATAGGCGTTCCCTTTTACCTTCCGGAAACTCTGCACCTGCATGGCACATACAAAAGATACCAGCATGTTAGCTCCCAGATTAAGCC
>CAZUKR010000021.1:0-30102 GCA_964620885.1 uncultured Eubacterium sp. | reverse complement strand
TTTGAGGGCGAGCTGGTTTATGGGTGAAAACTAAAACGCTCTCTACGAATAATACCTTTGATAGTTGTACGATATTTTAAATTATCAGCCTTAAGCTCTTTTTCAATTTGCTCACAGATTTCCTCCTTGCTTTTTTGCAGGTCAGCTGGATAAATCATATCAAAGGTAATATTAACATAAGGGCCATTTTCAAGCAGTCTGAGATTATCTATGCTGATCCCCCCTTCAAACCGTTGCAGGAACAAATCAATCTTTTGCGAAAGACCTTCTGTCAGTGCCGCGTCCTCTATGAGATAATCTATTTGGATAAAGCAGTCACAGTGGAATTTTTTATATAAGTCATAGGAAATCTCATGAATAGAAGCGTAGAGCTGCTCACTATCTTCCCTGTATCCCCCTATCTGCATAGAGATTACAAAATATCCAAACCCATAATCATGAAGCATCAGATTATGGACGACGGCTATCTCTGGATATTCTTTTACTTTCTGCAAAACAGCATCTGCCACACCTTGGTCAGCAGCCTTTCCCATGATGCGCTCCAGCACTTCCCAAAGACTTTTTATTCCTGCAATAATAATGAATACGGATACTAATACTCCGCAATATCCATCAATTTTATAATCCGTTAAATGAGAAATAACGGTGGAGAGCAAAACAGCAAAAGTAGCAGCCGAGTCGCTGATACAATCTGTGGCGGTAGCTTTTAAAGTTTCCGAGTCAGTAAGCTTAGCAAACTTCCTGTTGTAAAGGTACATATAACCTTTTACCAAAATAGACAGCACTAACACAATAACGACAGCGACACTAAATAATGGTTTTTTAGTATTTGTAATTGCAGCTATTGAAGTATCCACGAGCTTCACCCCCATAAGAATCACTGCAATAGAGGTGAAGATGCCCATGATCCATTCCATTCTCCCATGCCCGAAAGGGTGTACACTCCCACCTCCATATCCCGCTGCCTTGAAGCCTAAAAGTGATACTAACGATGTACCTGCATCCGACAGGTTATTAAAGCCGTCTGCTGAAATAGCAACCGAGCCTGTTACAAAACCGATTATTATTTTTGCTGTACAGAGAAGAATGTTGAGAATTATGCTTACAATGCTTGATAAAAAAGCGTAGCTTTGCTTCACACCTGGTGCGGAAATATTCTCATTATTTCTGATAAACCTCTTGATAAGTAATGACATCATAGTAATTTCCTCCTTTAATTTTGAACATAAGTTCAATATTGTTCAATAAAAAAAGGAACTGGACTAGAGACCAATTCCCGATAAATACATTTTTGATAATTTATGCAGCATCATAATTGCCCATTCTTTTCCCTTATAGTGATACATAATCTCCATCAGACCATCCACAAAATTATTTGCTATGATATGGATAAAAACTGTCTCTGAATTTTCATCTTTTCGATGCTTATTCAAGTGCGTTTCGATTTCCTCAATAAAATGGTCTTTCTCATGCTCATATTTTGTACCTTCGCTTTTATCAACCAAAATAATAAATTCCTGTCGATGCTCAAACAGATTAATTAAGCACTCTGCTTCCGTCTTACTGAGTCCGTAGATTTCATCATTGTTATGCCCGTCATGCTTCGCAGTCAACACTCTCTGCCAATCATACAAAACAGGACGAAGAACAGCATAAAAAAGAGCTTCCTTGTTTTTATAGTAGGAATATATAAGTCCTGTCGGTATTTTTGCCTTCTCTGCAATGCTGCGCATAGTTGCTGATTTATAGCCCTTATCATAGAACTCCTGTAATGCGGCTTTCAAAATATTATTCTTGATTTCGTCTTTTAGTACCTGTGCCATTTTGCCTCCAATATTGAACTCTTGTTCAATTATATTTTGTAACCTTACCTTTGTCAATACCATTTTGAATATTACTTTTATATTCCCTCTGCAACCCAGACAGAAATTGAACCGCCTTCCACCCGAAAGACTCCACAGCCTTCTTCATCAATCGTAATTCTTTCCGGACAGTTTCCCATAGCATCATAAAACGTTCTTCCCTGAAACTGTCTGCCTACATACATCCGTTTACTGCCGCCGGCGCCATCCGATATGAGCAATGCAAGTCCCGAATCTTTCTTCTCTTCTACTCCCTCTCTGGTAAATCCCACTACATCAGGATGGTCATAGTAACTGTGCTGCAAACCATAGGCATGGCTTTTCCGCAGTTCCAGAAGCTTCTTCAACTGAGGGACTGCCGGAATCTGGTTATGGGGAATTCCATAGTAGTCTCCGTAAAATACACAGGGAATTCCTGCCTGCTGTAATAAAATCATGCCATACGCCAATGGCTTAAACCATTCCATAACAAAAGACTCCAGTGCCTGTCCCGGCTGAGTATCATGATTATCCACAAAAGTAACTGCATGCCAGCTGTCCACCGCTGTTAGTGTTCCCTGCAGCAGATTTCTCATATCGTATCTTCCACCTCCGTGAGATGCCTCATAAAACCGAAAGTGCAATGGTACATCAAACAACTGCATACATTTTCCCGTTTCATTCAGGTAATTTACCAGCTTTCCTACATCCGCACTCCAGTATTCTCCCACTGCAAAAAATTCCGTTTCCCGATACCGCCGCATCTTTCCAATCCATTCTCCAATAGATTCAAAATTAATATGCTTTACTGCATCCAGCCGCATACCATCCAATCCCGTCATATCCAGATACCATTTTCCCCACCGCTCCAGTTCTTCCACCACCTGAGGATTTCCCATATCTAAATCACTTCCCATGAGATAGTCATAATTTCCATGTTCTTCATCTACACCGGAATCCCACTCTTTTCCTTTGAAGCGAAAGAGTGCCTTTTCATTCCGCTCTCCATCCCAGTCTGTACCGTCAAAATGCGTCCAGTTCCATTGAAACTCCGAGTATTCTCCTCCCCTTCCCGGAAATGTAAACCTGGTCCATGCCTGTACTTCCTGCTCCCCACTAATTTCGTGAAAACGGTTTCCCAAGTTTTCTTTCGTGGCTAGAACTCTTTCCTGTTCATCTGCCCCCATGCGATGATTCAATACAATATCTCCCAGCACCTGTATTCCATTTTTTTGTAGTTCCTGTATGGCTTCCAGATATTCTGTCTTTGTTCCGTATTTGGTGGGAATTGTACCCTTTTGCTCAAATTCCCCCAGGTCATATGTATCATATACACCATACCCTGCATCTTGAATCCCAGCAGCTCCCTTATAAGCCGGAGGCAGCCATACCATGGTGATACCACGTTCTGAAAGCTCTGACGCAGCTTCCCTGCACCGTTTCCAGTGACAGGCATCCTCTGGCAAATACCATTCAAAATACTGCATTATCGTTTCGTTCTTCATTCTGACCCTCCTTTGTACTCTCCTTCTAATATCCACCTTTTTATAAAAAAATGCAAGAAAAAACAAGGGAGCCTCTGCTCCCCTGTTTCTTCTTCCTTAGAAGCTCTGCATACACTGCTGAAACTTCTGTTTTGCTTCTTCTACCTTCTGGCCGTCTGCTGCCGGGGTAGGGTAAAAGCCACGGTCATGCATCATATTGAATACTTCCTGCTGAATGGCATGCTCTTTTTCCAGACAATCTAAAATAGTATTTCTTACACTCTCGTGTACACATTCATTGGAAAAGGTATTGTAAATATTAGTTGCTGTTTTCTCTGCGGTCAGCGCATCCGCTAACACTTCTTTTTCTGAATAAGGTGACTGCTGCATCTTTCTTCCTCCTAACTTAATTGGGAATACAGGGAACGGAAATGTTCCTTGTGTTCATTTGAAATTTCGGTAAATTTTGCCTTTACTTCTGCGTCATTACTATGCTCCGCCAACATCTGGAATTTTTTAATTAAAAGTTCTTCGCCGGAAAGCATTTCGTTTAAAGCGGACAATTCTTTGTCTGATAACTGGTTCATAGAGAATCTCCTTTCATATGTTTCATTTTACAAAATTAAATTTCCCTGTTCTTGCTTAAAATATTCTGTTATACTGATATTTATATGAAAATTTTAAAAGGAGGGCAATAACATGCCGTTTATTGATTCTAAGGTAAGCATAATTATATCACCGGAACAGGAGCAGGAAATTGTACAGCGCCTTGGACAGGCAATTTCCATTATTCCAGGAAAAAGTGAAAGCTGGCTTATGACTGGGTTTGAACAGAATTATCATCTCTATTTTCGAGGAAAGAATGATACGCCAACTGCTTTTATTGAAGTTAAAATATTTGGTAATGAAAATAGCAATGCATTTTCTGCATTAACATCTGAAATTTGTGACATTTTTCATGATGTTTTAAATATTCCAAAAGATCATGTCTATATAAAATACGAAGCCGTTTCTAACTGGGGATGGAATGGCAATAATTTTTAATCAACATAGGAGGATTTTATGATACAAACAACTACTTTGGCAGCAATGTTGTCTGTCAGCATTTTTACTATTTTGGGACCTATTATTATTCTGGCCGTCTGGTGTATTAAAAAGAAGGCCAATCTAATGCCTGCTCTGGCAGGTGCAATTATATTTTTGATTTTTGCCCGTGTTTTAGAAATGATACCTCACTTCTTCTTTCTTTTTACGGACAATCCAGTTTCCCGGGTTGTTACAGCAAACCCGCTGCTGTATGCACTGTACGGCGGACTTGTGGCTGGAATCTTCGAAGAAACCGGACGCCTGACTGCTTTCCGTTTCCTTTCGAAAAAGTCTACTGGAAAAGAAACCGCTATTACCTACGGTATCGGACACGGTGGTTTTGAAGCTATGACTATTGTAGGCTTTGGATTTATTCAGTATTTTTCCATTGCCCAGATGATTAATAATGGGACTATGAGCACCATGATGGCTACCGCCACCGGTGAAAATCTCGCTTCCATGGAGACTGCTGTTTCCCTGGTATCTTCCATGACTGTTACAACCTGTGTCCTATGCATTCTGGAACGTGCCTATGCCTTTATCTTCCATATTGCAATGTCCGTTCTGGTTTATCATTCCATGACTGTTCCCGGGAAAAAATGGCTGTTCCCTGTAGCAATTCTGGTTCATGCTGGACTCAATATCTTTGCCGGACTTTATCAGACAGGAATCCTGCCTCTGTCCGTAACACATGTTATCAGCATTATTTATACGGGTCTGGCAGCATTTTTTGCCTTTCGAATTTACACCTCCAAAAAGGAGACGATTCCAAATGAAAACGAATAACATTACCATACGAGAAGCGGCAGCAGAGGATGCCGCTTCTCTTCTTTCTATCTATGGAGCCTATGTTATGGATACAGCAATAACCTTTGAATATGAAATCCCTTCTGTGGAAGAGTTTTCTCATAGAATCTCCACTGCTCTGGGGAAATATCCCTATCTTGTCGCTGAGTTTCAAAATACTCCAGTGGGATATGCCTATGCTTCTTCTTTTCATCCAAGAGCTGCTTATAGCTGGTGTGCTGAAGTCGCTATTTATATAGATCAGAATTTTCACGAACACGGTGTTGGCAGAGCACTTTATGAGAAGCTGGAGGAAATATTAAAAGCACAGCACATATTAAATCTGAATGCGTGTATTGCATATCCAAATCCAAAGAGCATTTCATTTCATGAATCCCTTGGATATACTACCATTGGACATTTCCATAACTGCGGCTTTAAACTGAATCGCTGGTATGATATGGTCTGGATGGAAAAAATGCTTGATGAACATGAAATTCCGCCGAAAGAATTTTGTACTTATCCTGAAATCAGGCATACATTCTTTTAATAAAATAACAGTATTTTTTTAAAAAAGGTTCGTGGAAAATGTAATATTTTCCACGAACCTTTCCATTTACTGACTATCACTGGCTACATTCTTTCCGGTGCTTCAAATCCCAGAACATCAATACATGTTTCAAGGGTTTTTCTGGTTAATTCCAGTAATTTAATATACCCTGCCTGCACCATTGCATCCTCTTCTGTCATGATTCTTGTTTCATGATAAAAGTGATTAAATGCATCGGCTAAATCATAAATATAAGCACACACCTTATGAGGCGCTGTTTCCTCAAAGGCATTTTCCATAACTGCATTGAATTTAGCTAATTCCAGCATCAATGATTTTTCACTCTGGGAATGAGCTGAAAGTATTGCTGCACCTTCCGGCATGGTCTTTTCTGTCTGATATTTCTTTAAGATAGATTTGATACGCACAATTGTATACAGAATATATGGTCCGGTATTTCCCTCAAAGGACGTAAATCGTTCTATATCAAAGATATAATCCTTGGCCGCCTGATTGGATAAGTCACCATACTTAATAGCTGATAACGCCACCATCCTGGCAGTTTCCTTTCCTTCCCCTTCTTCTACTGTATGATTCTGCGTAATTTTTTTGTACATCTCTTCATTGATGGAAGACACCAGATATTCCAGACGCATAACACCGCCTTCACGAGTCTTAAATGGTTTTCCATCTTTTCCGTTCATTGTACCAAATCCTAAAAATTTCAATCCTGTTTCCGGTTTTACCAGACCTGTTTTCCTTGCGCAACGGAATACCTGTGTAAAATACAGTTCCTGCCGCTTGTCCACTACATAAATGATATCATCCGGCTGATACTCTTTCATACGCCATACAATGGTGGCAAGATCTGTTGTATTATAAAGGGAAGCACCATCTGATTTTAAAATCATACAAGGAGGAACCTCCTTGGTATCACTCTCTTCTTCTACATCTACCACAAGAGCACCATCACTTATGTAGGCAAAACCATCATCCTTCATCTTCTTCACCATATCCGTAATGTATGGCTGGGCATCGGATTCTCCCTTCCAAAGTTCAAATGATACATTCAAGTTCTCATAATTATGTTTCAGGTCGTTGACTGAGACACTTAAAATATGCTTCAGCAGTTCTCCATATCCTTTTCTTCCCTGCTGTAATTCAAAGGTTGCCTGCATGGCTGCTTCCTTATATGCTGCATCTTCTTTTGACTTTCCACTAGCCGTGGGATAAATCTCTTCCAGTTCTGAAATGGTAAATGGCGGCTCTTTCGGATAGTCTCCCGTATAATTCTCATCAAAATATACCAGTTCCGGTTTGCGCTCTTTTAATTCCGTAAGAATCAATCCCATCTGAAGTCCCCAGTCTCCCAGATGCACATCTCCAATTACATTATGTCCCATGAATTGGCCGATACGCTTTACGCTTTCTCCAATAATAGCAGAACGCAGATGTCCTACATGAAGGGGTTTTGCCACATTGGGGCCACCGTAGTCAATCATAATGGTCTTAGGATTTTCTGCCTTTTTACATCCCAAACGTTCTTTATCTTCTTCCATTTCTCTAATATAATCTGCAAGATATTCCTCGCTTAATTTCAGATTTAAAAAACCTGGCTTTACAGATTCTACTGTGGAAAACATTTTGTTTTCTTTTAAGGATTCTGCGATTTTATCTGAAATCATAAATGGTGCACTTTTATATTCCTTAGCTGCTGCCATTGCACCGTTACACTGAAATTCACATAAATCAGGACGGTTAGACAGAGTCACTTTTCCATATTTTGCATCATATCCATTTTCTTCAAATGCTTTTGTTACTTCTGCGCTGATTAAGTCCAATATTTTTTCCATGGTCTGTCCTCTTTTCTTTTCCATATTTTCCTGAATCTTTCAGGAGAACTTTACTTTTTATCATAACAAAAAGAGGGTGCATTGTCACCCTCTTTTTGCCAAATCCGAAAGATTCTTATGCAAAAAAGTTTTCTGCCAGCGTAAAAGTTCCTACTGTTCCCACCGTTCCTGTCATATAAATGGTTTCATCCTCTTCCAGTTCCACTACAAGCTCACCGCCCTGCATATGAACCGTTACTTTCTTATCTACAAGTCCCATACGTTTTGCCGCTGCCGCTGCCGCGCATGCCCCCGTACCGGATGCCAGTGTATATCCGGCTCCCCGCTCATATATTTCTATGGCAATATTTTCCCGGTCAATGACCTTGCAGATCTGCATATTCGTTCGATTTGGAAAATAAGAAGCACCTTCTACATAAGGTCCTAAATCCTTTGCCTTCTGAGGTGTTATTTCCTCCATCATAATGACACAATTGGGATTACCTACGGAAAGGCAGGTGGTATTATAATCATTATCATGAAACCTTAAATGTGCGTTTACAATCTCTCCCTGCAATCCCACTAAAGGCATCTGTTTTCCGGCATACACCGGTTTTCCCATATTTACACGCATGGTATTTCCTTCTTCGTCCAGAAACTCTATTGCCACATCTCCTGCAAGTGTCCTTAATGTAAACTGTTTTTCTTTTACATATCCTTCATCCAGAAGGTATTTTGCAAAGATACGAACTCCATTTCCGCTCCGTTCTGCTTCAGAACCATCGGGATTAAAAATCTGTACTCTGATGGTTCCATCTTCCAGAAATGGACCATATAAAATTCCATCTGCTCCTACACCAAAATTTCTCCTGCAAAGCATCTCTACATTTCTTTCCTGCAACTTTATACGGTTTTTGTTGGGATCTAACACAAGATAATCGTTTCCCAGTCCATGATATTTTTTCATTGTAATGGTATCCATACGCGCTTCCTTTCCCAGGCACTCCCTGACCTATACTATGTATTGGTTTCTATACTCTTATTATATTGTTTCTTTTTGCAAATAATAGTGTATATATTGCTTGAAACACTGCAAAAAGTGCGATATAATTATCTCAAAATCAATTATATTCCTCTGGGGGCACTGATATGAATGAAAACAACAGAATTTCAAAGAAAAAACAGACTGGATATCTGAATCAAAACTTTCGTCTGTTTCACTTAAAGGATAAAAAAAGTCAGGAATTTGAATTCCACTACCATAATTTTAATAAAATCATTATCTTTCTTTCCGGTAACGTTACCTATCTGGTAGAAGGGAAAGCCTATGACCTGAAACCCTGGGACATTCTTCTGGTAAATCATCATGATATTCATAAACCTCTTATCGCTTCAGATACTACTTATGATCGCATTATTATCTGGATTCAAAATGATTTTATACAAGCTCAGCAGGATCCTTCCTGTGATTTATCTGCATGCTTTACCACTGCCAATCAAAAAAGCTTCAACCTCATCCGTTTAAACTCTCCTCTGCAGACCAGGATTCAGACGTTAATTCACGCGCTGGAAGATTCCTTAATCAGTGAAGAATTTGGACATGAAATTTTAAGCCAGACTTATTTTCTCCAGCTTATGGTTTCCCTGAACCGTGTTTTTTCTCCGGAACAGTGTGAAAACGATCAGTCTGCCTCTCGCTATGACAAGCAGATTGCAGATATTTTAAAATATATCAATCTGCATCTGGATGGGAATTTGTCTAATGACGCTCTTGCAGAGAAATTTTTTCTCAGCAAATATTATCTTATGCATAAATTCAAAGAGGAAACCGGTTATACCCTCCACAATTATATTCAGCAGAAGCGCTTAATTTTTGCCGCTGATTTAATAAAGGGAGGCACACCTATATTAAAGGCATCCTCCCAATGTGGTTTTTCCGATTATTCTACTTTTCTGCGTGCATTCCGTAAAATGTACGGTGTATCACCGAAAGATATTATTGTCTAATTATAATTTCTTTCGGAGCTTCTTCTTTATGCTCACCATTATAATCTGCTTCTGCTGGGGAGTTATTCTGGCACTATTCCTCTTCCACGCTCTCTGCCAGCTTCTGATTTTCCGAACCCCCTTCTGCATCTTGTATAAGCTGCTGTATTTTACGCTCTTTATCACTTAAGATTGCCTCTACCCTCTCCTGAGTAACCCCATCCATCGGTGTGATTCCATAGGTACCCCGTGTGTCGTGACTATTACTTTCCATTTCAATAAGTATTTGCTGGATCTCCGTTTTTTTCTTATTTTCGTCTTCCTGAGCTTCTCTTTCCAAACGCCGCAGTACTTCGTCTGCTTTTCCCCGTTCTTCTTCCAGTTGCTGTCGACGGATTTCCTCCTGTTCTGCCCGTTCTAGTTCTTCCTTGGTGATATAATTCACATTATGTCGTTTTACTATACTTTGCTGAATTTTTTCTTTTTCATTTCTTCTGTCAATGGCGTCTTTCATACGATGTCTCCTCCAGATTTCTTTCTGCGGAAATTACTTTTATTACTATTTTTATTTTATCACAAATTTTATATGAATAAAAGTATCAAATTGTGTGCATTCTCTTAATATAAAAATTTCCGGAGGTTAACATCATGGCTGTATACAAAGTAGAAATCTGCGGAGTCAATACTTCCAAGCTGCCCATATTAAAAGAAGAAGAAAAAGGTGCCTTATTTACCCGTATAAAAGCTGGGGATCAACAGGCACGGGAAGAGTATATTAAAGGTAACCTGAGACTGGTTTTAAGTGTCATCAAACGCTTTTCCAACAGTAACGAAAATGTGGATGATCTGTTTCAGATTGGCTGCATCGGTCTAATCAAATCCATTGACAATTTTAATCCTGACATGGGGGTAAAATTTTCCACCTATGCAGTTCCCATGATTATTGGTGAGATTCGCCGTTACCTGAGAGATAATAATTCTATCCGTGTGAGCCGTTCCTTAAGAGATACTGCCTACAAAGCAATCCATACCAAGGAGCTGCTTTCCAAAGAGCTTTCCCGGGAACCTACTCTTGAAGATATTGCAAAAGAGATTGATATTCCGAAAGAAGACATTGTGTTTGCTCTGGATGCCATCCAGAGCCCTGTAAGCCTCTATGAACCCGTTTATACAGACGGAGGCGACACTTTATACGTAATGGATCAAATCAGTGATAAAAAGAACAAAGAAGAAGCCTGGATAGAAGAACTTTCTCTAAGCGATGCCATGAAACGACTAAATGAACGTGAAAATTATATCATTAAGCTTCGTTTCTTCGAGGGAAAAACCCAGATGGAAGTCGCTGAGGAAATTCATATCTCCCAGGCTCAAGTAAGCAGATTGGAAAAAACCGCTTTAAAAAACATGAAAAATTATTTATCTATTCCTCCCACTTATCACAGAGGGAATTGATCTGGTCAGCAAATTTACCTAGTTCCTTATTGGGTCTGCCTTCTGATTTCTGAATGGCAGACACAAGACGTTCTCCGGCTGCCACCAGCCGTGCAAATACATTAGAAACCATACGGGCATCTTTCTTTTTCTTCTGTACAATTTCACGGCTTCCCTGCTGGATGCAGGTATTGGTAAGCAGGTCATACATATCCCCGCTGTATGGTGCTGCTGCTGAAATTCCCGTTTCTTTCTGTACCAGCTCTGCAAAATGGTCACAAACACTATCGTCTCCATGCACTACAAAAACCCGCTTGGGCTTATGTTCAAATGCTTTGACCCACTCCAGCAGCTGATTCTGGTCTGCATGTCCGCTGATACCCGGAAGATTCAAAATCCTTGCATGTACTTCTATAGCTTCACCAAAGAGCTTCACCTCTTTTGCTCCACCCAGCAAGTGGTTTCCAAGAGTCCCCGGCACCTGATATCCAACAAACAAAATCGTAGAATCTTTCCGCCACAAATTATGTTTTAAATGATGCCGGATTCTTCCGGCTTCACACATTCCCGATGCAGATATAATTACAACAGGCTTCTGGACACTGTTAATTTTCTTGGATTCATCACTGGAAATAGCTGTTTTTAATCCTGGAAATCCAATGGGGTTTATTCCCTTCCCCACCAGCTCCAATGCTTCTTCATCAAAACATTCTGCTACACTTTTGTGAAAAATATTTGTTGCTTCTACTGCCAGAGGGCTATCGATATAGACCACAAAATCCTGAAAGTCAGGCAGCAGATTCTCCATCTTTACTTTTCTTAGGAAATAAAGCATCTCCTGGGTTCTTCCCACAGAGAAAGCCGGTATTACAAGATTCCCTCCCCGGGTGAATGTCTCCCTGCATACTTTTGCCAGCTCTGTCGCATAGTCCGGCGGATTCTTATGGAGACGGTCTCCATAGGTGGATTCCATGATAACATAATCTGCATCCTTGATATACTGCGGATCCCGGATTAATGGTTTGTTTTCATGACCTATATCTCCTGAAAATACAAGTTTTACTTCCTTACTTTCTTCTTTTCCCCATACTTCAATACTGGATGATCCTAACAGATGCCCCGCATCTATAAAACGAATGCTGATATTTTCTGATAATATTATTTTTTTGCTGTATTCACATGGGATAAAATGTTCCAACACCCCCATAGCATCATTCATATCATACATAGGCTCTATAAGAGGTTTACCGGCACGTTTTGCTTTACGATTTTTCCATTCCGCTTCAAACATCTGAATGTGTGCAGAATCTTTCAGCATAATATTACACAACTCAGTTGTTGCTATGGTTGCATATATTTTTCCGCGAAATCCATGACTATATAATAGCGGTAAAAGGCCAGAATGATCTATATGTGCGTGGGTAACCAATACATAATCAATATCTGCTGCGTTTACGGGAATCTCCTGATTCACATATATATCTGCGCCCTGCTCCATTCCACAGTCTACCAGTATACTTGTGCCGGCAATCTGCAGGTAATGACAGCTCCCGGTTACTTCATGAGCCGCCCCTAAAAATTCAAGTCTCAAACTACCATCTCCATTCTATTTATATAATCATGATTATATCATAATAACCTTCCTTATTCAAACTTTACAATCTCCTTACGAAGGCGTTTCATAATCTTTTTTTCCAGTCTTGATATATAGGATTGTGATATCCCCAGAAGATCAGCAACTTCCTTCTGAGTCAATTCATCCCCATTGGGATGATTCAGCCCAAACCGCAGCTCTACAATGGTTTTTTCTCTTGGTGAAAGCTTTGCTACTGCTTTTTTTAATAATCCCTTCTCTACCTCCGTTTCAATATCCCGGTATATGATATCTTCTTCTGTTCCCAGAATATCTGACAGAAGCAGTTCATTTCCATCCCAGTCCACGTTCAGCGGTTCATCTATAGATACTTCCAGACGGGTCTTATTATTTCTGCGCAGATACATTAAAATCTCATTTTCAATACATCTGGAGGCATAGGTGGCAAGCTTAATATTCTTCTCCGGATTAAAGGTATTAATTGCTTTAATAAGCCCTATAGTTCCAATCGAAATTAAATCTTCCACTCCAATTCCTGTATTATCAAATTTTTTTGCTATGTAAACCACCAAACGCAGATTATGTTCAATCAACATACTTTTGGCTTCTTCCGCACCTTCCCCTGCCAGTTGCTGTATACAGCGGCTTTCTTCTACCGCCTCTAAAGGCGCCGGCAGTATTTCTGCACCTCCTATATAATGAATATCCCCCTTTTTCAGAAGCATCAGATTCTGAAAATTTGGAATGAGTTTTAATTGAAAATGCTGCGGTATTGCAATTTTTATATACATTATATTCCTCCTTTATTGTTCCATACATGTTCCATTTAATATCACATCATACCTATCATTTTGAAATAATTTTTCTCTGGCAATCCCAAATACGGGTTTTTCCAGATACATAGGGTTCTCTCCCCTTAATATGTACATCCCTTCCAATGTCACGGTCTCCAACAAACCATTTTCAGTTCCAAGAGAATGAAAGGGTATTAACCGAATAGAAAGCTTTCCTTCTTCCAACTCTTTTTCCAACAGCTCTCTCTTTACAATATGTACCGGACGATTCACCAGAGGATCCCTTAACAAATTTCCCGTATCCAGAAATCCTTTGGCAGGAATCTGCTCCTGTCCCGTTACAATCAGCAGGTCAAATACTGTGTCTTCCTGTCTTTTCCATGCATTTGTTATCTTCTCCGCCAAAAAAATAAAAGCCACTGCGCCTAAAACAGCCACCCAATAGCAGATTGTACTATTCCACATACCCATGCTGAATTCTAAAACGCCCCCAAGAAGAATTACTACCAAATATGTTAAAAACCATTGTATTAGAAATTCTTTTAGCCGTTTGCTTTTAAAGCAAAAAAAAACCATAAGTGGATTTATAATAAGATGTACCAGCAACAGATAGCAGGTGTAGTTTCTCAAAAGAAAAAAGAGTGCCATAGAACCTGCCGTTCCCAGAAGACTTCCTAATATGAGCCATCTGCCTCTTATCTTTTGTTTCATGAGTTTTCCGCAAACCCAAAGCGCTATGCTGTCCATGCTAAAATTGGTAGCAAACCAGATATCTGCATATAGTTCATATTTCACTGAAAACCTCCTTCTTTTTCCGACCTGTCACCATTATAGAATGAGCCTCTGGATTTTTTTGTCAAACTATTGTTCCGTTTTTCAAGAATTATTTTACAGAATATGACAAAGAGGGTGTCCAGCCCTTGAAACGGCTGAACACCCTCTAATAAATTTCTTTTTATTTTCTTGTATTTTTTAAGAATTCAGGAATTTTAATATCTCTTTCCGGAATACTGCTTTCTGGTTTTTTCGGTCTCTGGAGTCCCATTGAAGCTGCTGTTACTCCCATACCACCGGTTGTAGTCTGGGCTGCTCCGGTAGGATAAGGGTTTATCGGACGAACAGAACCTGCTGTAGTTCTTGATGGTGTGTTGGTGTTATACTTCATACTTGGCATAATCTTAGGTGCCATTGCCACATCTTCCAGACCAGTTGCAATTACCGTAATGGTTGCCTCATCAGTCTTAGTCTCATCAAATTTCGCACCAAAGATAATATTAGCACTATCACCGGCAAGATCCTGTACATAACTTGCTGCATCATTGGCATCCATAAGGGAAATATCACCGGAAATATTAATAATAACATGGGATGCTCCAGTAATGGTGGTTTCCAGTAATGGACTGGCTACTGCAAGCTTCACAGCTTCAATTGCCTTATCATCTCCCTTGCCGCTACCGATACCGATATGAGCCATACCCTTGTCCTTCATAACTGTCTGAACGTCTGCAAAGTCAAGGTTAATCAATGCTGGCAGATTAATCAAGTCAGTAATTCCCTGCACTGCCTGCTGTAATACTTCATCTGCCTTTTTCAGGGCATCCGGCATCGTAGTACGTCTGTCTACAATCTCCAGCAACTTATCATTCGGAATAACAATTAAGGTATCCACGCTTTCTTTTAATCTGTCAATTCCACCCAGTGCATTTACCATACGAGCCTTGGCTTCAAATTTAAAAGGTTTGGTTACAACGCCTACTGTGAGAATTCCCATCTCTTTGGCAATACTTGCAACAACTGGAGCTGCTCCTGTTCCAGTTCCGCCACCCATACCGCAGGTTACAAACACCATATCTGCGCCTTTGATGGCTGCTGTCAATTCTTCACTGCTCTCTTCTGCTGCCTTTTCGCCGATTTCAGGCTGTGCACCTGCTCCTAGTCCTTTTGTCAGCTTCTCCCCAATCTGAATCAACGTGGGGGCTTTGCAAAGCGCTAACGCCTGCTTGTCCGTGTTGATTCCAACAAATTCAACACCACCAATATTCTCATCAATCATTCTATTAACTGCATTATTTCCAGCTCCCCCAACACCTATTACGATGATTTTAGCACTGGAATCTGCTTCGGTTGTCATAATCTCCAGCAAGGTTCTTCCTCCTTTTATCCTCTATTTATCCAAATTTTTTTCATTTTCATAATAATTATTATAGCCTGCGCACATTACATAACATCCGCAATATAAACTCTTATACAATATAGTATAATTTTTTCGCAAATTAATCAATAACAATTTTCAATTTTACAAAAGTTTTTCCTATTCCGCCTTTTCAAAGCTGATATCCGTCGTGTCTTCTGTCCAACTCTCCAGATGAAGGGTTCCTTTTAAATCTTCCAGCTGGGGCATAATATAGGAAAGCCTTAAAATCTTTTCATTTAAATGCTGTGCTCGTCCCAGCAATACATTGATATCATCATAACTTACTGTATAGCATCCATCCTTACTATAATTAATATTCTCTGGCACCAGCTCGTATTTTTTCAAGCTCTGGGTCAGAACAAGGAGATTCTTCAGCACATTCTTTTCTTTAATAGGAAGTTTTTCATACAGTACAATTTCTTTTACATCCAGTCCGGTAACTCTCGGTACCCCTGCAATCACATCAGAGGACATCTCTATCACCAGACCATCCTTGTCAAAATATGCATTCTGTCCCAGTGACTCCATATAGACACATCCCAGTAGCCCTTTTTCATATACTTTAATTTTCAGTACATGTGGAGATTTCAGAGAAACCTCCATGGTATCTACAAAGGGAATCTCTTCCGGTTCTACAAATTTGTTTTTCAGATATACATATAGACTGTTCCAGGAATATTCATCTCTTAATACCCATTCTTGAATGATTTCATCGGAGCAATGGTCATTTCCGGTAATTTCCACTTTTTTTACAGTGAACACCTTCACCACCATCAAGGCTCCAATGGCCAGCAGCAGTAATAGAATCAAAAATACTGCCAGACGAATTTTCCATCTTTTTTTCTTTTTTCGTTTTTCTCTCATCCGCTACTCCTGTTCCAGCCGTATGCCTCTGGATACACTTAACACCAATCCAATTTCTGCCAATAGAAACAGCACAGAGGTTCCGCCATAACTAATCAGCGGCAAAGAGATACCTGTATTGGGTATGGTATTGGTTACAACGGCAATATTCAAGATGACCTGAATGGATATATGAGCCAGCACCCCGGTCACAATCAATGCCCCATATAAATCCTGAGCATTGTTGGCAATTACCATAAAGCGCCAAATCAATATAACAAACAGCATAATAACACATACTGCCCCAAACAGTCCCAGTTCTTCGCAGATAATAGAAAAAATCATATCATTCTGTGCTTCCGGTACAAATCCCAGCTTCTGCATACTGGCTCCCAGACCTTTTCCAAACAGTCCGCCGGAACCTATGGCATACAACCCTTGTAACGTCTGATATCCCTTCTCATATGCTTCCGGGTTCAGCCATATTTTAATACGGTCTGCACGATAAGATTCCAGCAGGATAAAGGCGGCTCCAAAGACAATTACTACGCCTGCCATCACTATAAACTGCATATATTTGGGACTTGCCACAAACACAAGGGCAATGGCAATTCCAAGAATAATAATCGCCGTACTTAAGTTCTCGGAAGCAACCACGATAACCATGGGCATAACCATAATCATTACTTTAATCAAAGCTGAAAATTTGCTCATCTGTTTCGGCATTTCACTGATAACAGAAGCCAGAAACACAATAATTGCTATTTTGGCAATCTCCGAAGGCTGAATACTCATTGGACCTACCGGAATCCACCGCTTCGCACCGTTGATTTCTTCCCCTATAAAAAGAACCAATATACAGAGCCCAAAGGCTCCTATGTATGCCAAAAGCCAAAATTTCTTCCAGACCCGGTAATCAATCTTGGAAATAAAAAACATCCCTACCAATCCCAATACCGTTGCCTGAACCTGCTTTCGCACATAAAAAGCTCCATCTCCAAATTTGACCTGCCCGTTATAGGAGCTTGTGCTATAAAGCACCACCAGTCCAAAGCAAATCAAAAACAGTATAATCACCAACAGACTGTAATCAAAATACCGGATATCTTTTTGTCTTTTGTCTCTGTTTTGTTCTCTGCCCATACCCGCACTCCTGACCTGTGATTTACTCCTTTAATGCTCTTGCCATTTCCTTGAACATATCTCCCCGCTGCTCGTAATTTTTAAACATCCCCCAGCTTGCACAAGCTGGTGAAAGCAGCACTGCATCTCCGCTAACCGCATTCTCATAACATATATTTACAGCCTCCTGTAAACTTTCCGCAAATACAATATTTTCTCTGGAATATCCCATTTCTGTGGCTGTCTCTGCGATTTTTTCTCCGGTTGCCCCTAACAGTACCAGTTTTTTCACCTTCCCGTCAAATGCCTTAATCCATTCTTTATACTCTGAATCTTTGTCATAGCCTCCGCCAATTAACAATGTGGGCCACTCCATAGCGCGAATTGCCTGTATTGCAGCATCTGTATTCGTCCCCTTAGAATCATTATAAAAACGGACGCCTCTTTTTGTCACCACATATTCTATTCTATGCGCAACCGCCACAAAACGAACCAGTACTTCTCTTATTTTTTCCATCGGAACTCCAAAGGAAAGCGCCATAGCTGCAGCAGCCATCACATTTTCATAATTATGCCTTCCAATCAGCTGAAGCTCCTTTACACTGCATACAACAGTATCTCTACCTTCCTCTGCCCAGATAATCTCTTCTCCTCTCAGAAAGATTCCCTCTGGAAGTTGTCTCTGACTGCTGAAAAACAGAACCTTTGCCTTTATTTCCTCTGCTAACGTTCTCAATACTTCATCTTCATAATTCAGCACACAGACTTGTTGGGAACCCTGATTCTTCGTGATTTTTTCCTTCGTCAAAATATAGTTTTCCATTGTATGGTGACGATTGAGATGATCTGGTGTAATATTTAAAATTGCTGATACCTGTGGACAAAATTCATGAATAGTTTCTAACTGAAAACTGCTAATTTCTGCCACAGTAACTGAATTTTCACTGGTCTCTGCCACCACACTGGTATAGGGTATTCCAATATTTCCTACTACCTTTACCTCGTCATAACAGCTCTTCATAATCTCTCCTAAAAGAGAAGTG
Source organism: uncultured Eubacterium sp. (assembly GCA_964620885.1). Taxonomy (GTDB): domain Bacteria; phylum Bacillota; class Clostridia; order Lachnospirales; family Lachnospiraceae; genus Petralouisia. The sequence goes on along the minus strand of CAZUKR010000021.1, from coordinate 11,516 downwards.
GTGGTTGTTTTTCCATTGGTTCCTGTAATTGCAAGTACCCTGCCTTTTTCAAAAGCATAAGCTAGTTCAATTTCTCCCCAGATTTTAAGTCCCGCCTCCTGTATCTGATTCACGATTGGAATATCCACAGGCACTCCCGGACTTAATACAGCAATATCACAGGTTTTAATTTTTTCTTCGGGAAGTTCTCCCAGAAGAATTTCTATGTTTTCCAATAATAAGGATTTTTCTCGAATTTCCTGTTCTTTGAAAGACTGATTACTATCATATAGTAATGCTTCTATATTCTTTTTTATCAGAAGTTCTGCTGCCGCAATTCCGCTGATTCCAGTTCCTACCACCAGAAATTTCTTTCCTTCTATATTCATATTCTTCCTCCTGCTGTTTCCTTACAACGCCAGAAGTCCTATCAGACACAAAACCGCAGTTATAATAGAAAATACTGCTACTACTTTTGTCTCTGACCATCCCCCCAGTTCGAAATGATGGTGAATCGGTGCCATTCGAAAAATACGTTTCCCTCCGGTCTTTTTAAAGTAAGCGACCTGAAGAATTACTGACAACAATTCTCCCCAGTATATCAGGGCCACAATTAAAATGAAGATAGGCATCTGCATCATATATGCTGTTGCAGCTACAAATCCTCCCAGGGCTAAAGAACCGGTATCTCCCATAAATACACTTGCTGGATATACGTTAAATAACAAAAAGCCCAGTAAAGCCCCCACTACGGCGCATGTAATAGGCTCAATACCGCTATTTGTTCCAATTGCCACTACAGTAAAAAATGTTGCAATCAATACGGTTACACTAGAAGCAAGCCCATCCAGACCATCAGTAAAATTAGCTCCATTCACAGTACCTATAATTGCAAGAAACATCACCGGAATTGCAAGCCATCCCAAATTCAGATAAATACCATTTTCAAATCCTCCGGTAAATGGAATCAGCATTTCCAAAGATACATCTGTATATCGTATCATATAAAAAATAAATACGGCTGTTACTACAAACTGCCCCAGCATCTTCTGCCATGGCCGCAGTCCGTCAGAACTTCTTAATACCACTTTTAAATAATCATCTAAAAATCCTATAATTCCAAATCCTATAGTTACAAAGAGAATTGGGATAATCTTTGGATAATCTTTTATATAAAACAAAGAAGTAACAATGATACCAGCCAGTATCATAAGACCACCCATGGTAGGGGTTCCTGCCTTTTTCAAATGAGACTTTAATTCTTCTCTCTCGGTCTGCCCTACTTTTAATTTTCTTAAAATCGGAATTACCACTGGTCCCAACACTGCTGTGATTGCAAAAGCAATCAGCACCGGAATAATTACTTTCTGCGCCATTTCTTTACACCTCTCACTTTACGATGTTTTATGCTCACCGTATCTTTCCTTTTCATCTTTATATAACTTTTCAATTATAAAACCTTTCCCTATATTATGCAAGTTCCTTTCCCCTTTTACTATTCTGAATCCGTCTCGGTATCTTCCGGTTCCGTAACTATCTCGGATTTTTCTATCCCAAGATATGGAAGAATATTAGAATAAATATCCTGTACCACCGGAGCTGCTATAGTACCGCCATAATAAACGCCCTGGGGATTGTTGATAATCACCATTGTGAGAACCTGTGGATCCTCTGCCGGTGAAAAACCCAGAAAAGAAGAAATATATTTATGTGCACTTCTTGGAAGGGTCTGAGACGTTGCTGTTTTCCCGCCAATCGAATATCCTTCGATATACGCTTTCTTTCCACCGCCTTCTGAAACAACCTTTTCCAGCAATGACCGCATCGTCTCGGAGGTTTCACTACTTACAATTTCTTCTGTAGCAGGATACTCAAATGTTTCAACTACCGTCCCCTGATCATCCTGTATATCCAGTCCGAAATGAGGGGTTACCCTGTTTCCTCCATTTACTATGGAAGAAGCTGTAGCGGCAAGCTGAATAGGTGTTATTTGAAATGACTGACCAAAAGATATGGTAGCAAGTTCTACCGGACCTACATTTTCTTTCTTATGCATAATAGTACGTGCTTCTCCCGGCAAATCAATTCCTGTTTTATTCAGCAGTCCAAACTGCTTAAAATATTTATAAAAATTATCCACTCCCAACCGTAATCCAACTTCAATAAAAACCGGATTGCAGGAGTTCATAATTCCCTGCGTAAACGTTTCTGAGCCATGACCGGCAATTTTATGGCATCGGATTCTCCTGTCTTCTACCATTTTATATCCGGGACAGTGGAAGGTGTCATCAACTGTTACAACTCCCTCTTCCAGTGCTGATGCCGCTGTAATAATCTTAAATATAGATCCTGGTTCATAAGTATCGTTAATGCACTGGTTACGCCACATTCTATTCAGCAGATCCTGTGTGTTTTCTGCCTGATTTATCACTGATGTTTCTTGTGTTTCTTTTTCCACGTCCGTCTTGGGAGCTTCTACTTCCACTAAGGTAAAGGGATCATTCAGATTAAACTCCGGTACATTCACCATTGCCATAATCTCCCCATTCTGTGGATTCATCACGATTATAGAGACACTGTCTGCTGACTTTTGTTCCATAACACGTTTCGCTGCCTGTTCACAATACATCTGTATGTTATAATCCAGGCTGACCCGGAGATTATTTCCATCTATTGGTTCCTGACGACGCTCTCCTGCATTTTCAATTTCCACTCCTCTTGCATCGGTGAGTGTCAGTATTTTTCCATTGGTTCCCTTCAAATAATCTTCATATTTTACTTCCAGTCCGATAATACCCTGGTTATCACCACCTGTAAAACCCAGCACTTTAGATGCAAGAGAATCATAGGGATAGTAACGCTTATAGTCTTCGTCCACTTTCACTCCCGAAAGCTTGAATTCCCGGATACGGTCTCCTGTTTCTTTATCTACATTTGATTTTACACGTTCAATAGAACTGACTTTTTCCACACGTTTTCTTACATCTGCCTCTTCCATCCCCAATTCCCGGGATAGAATAGTTATAATTTCTTCCGCATTTTCTATCTGGCTATGAATAACCGAGATAGTGCAGACCGTTCGATTTGTTGCCAGTACTGTTCCATTCACATCTATAATCTGCCCTCGTGCTGCTTTAATATCTCTTTCTCTTTCGTGGAGATTCTCTGCCTTCTGTCCATAATATTGAGAGCAGAATACCATCAGATATACCAGACGTCCTACCAGAACACAGAGCACAAACATAACTACAAAAAATACAATTAATATTTTTTTTCGATTATATGTTTTATTGCGAAACATACACTAAACCTCATAAAAACAATTACTATAATCTATTACATTTTTTATGAGGTTATGTACTATTCTATTCAAAAATATACTCGCTGTAATTTTCCTGGGCTGCTGACTGCTCGTTCTCTGGGAGCTGGGCGGTCTCTGCCTGACTCTGAGCATTTTCCTGCGCCTGTTGATCTTCTTCATCTTTATAGATGTTCATATAAGGGAACAGTTCTGTGAAGATATCTTTTGCAAAATTTGTAGCAAGACTGCTCTGTGCCTGATTTTCTACATTAGGCTCATTTATAACTACATATACCAGTACCTCTGGATTATCCACCGGTGCAAATCCAATAAAAGAAACCAGATATTTTCCATTTCTACGAGGATATTTCTCCGCTGTTCCTGTCTTTCCTCCCATGGAATACCCTTCTACTTTTGCACTTTTTGCTGTACCGGTTGAAACAGTATTATATAAGTAATTCTTGATAATATCACTGGTATGTTTTGAAACTGTTTGTTTTAGCAACGTAGGTTCCAGTGTCTGAATGGTATTTCCGTTATCATCTACAATTTTTTTCGCCAGATGAGGCTGATAGTATTCACCCCCATTAATTACAGAAGAAAATGCACTTGCAATTTGAACCATGGTCACATTGAAGTTCTGTCCGAAAGAATAAGTAGCAAGATCGGAGCTTCCCATCTCATCTACTTTCTTAACCAACGTATCTGTCCTTCCTTCTCCCGGCAAATCAATATTTGTTTTCAAACCGAAATTAAAAATATTCTGATATTTACAAAATTCTTCTTTTTCTATCACGCCTGCCATCTGCATCAGTGCATCATTACAGGAGTTCATAATTGCCTGTTCTATGGTCTGTACTCCATGACCGCCCTTACTATATGCTACACATCTTATCCTATGTCCTCCGACTTCCTGTATTCCATCACAGAAATAAGTCTCGTCTCCCTTCAGTTTTCCGGTTTCCAGTCCTGCAGCCACGGAAAAGGGCTTAGAGGTAGAACCTGGCTCATAGGTATATGTGGTACAGAAATTTTCCCAGATGCCATTTAGATTATCCAGCATCGTTTCCTCATCCATACCATCAATTTCTTCCTGTGAATAATAACCGGACAAATCTCTGGGGTTATTCAAATCATATCCCTTGCTGTCTGCCATTGCCAGAACTTCTCCATTTTGAGGATTCATTACGATAACTGCTGTATTCTGACTTCCGGGACCTGTAGTTGCCTCATTTGCATGAGCTTCATCAAATGCCGCTATTTTCTGTTCTATCATATTCTGAATGTTCATATCAATGGTAGTGACCAGGCTCTGTCCATTTACAGCATCCTTTATATTTTTTTCAACATTATTATCTGCATTCAGATAACCATACTGTCTTCCATTGACACCATTTAATGTATCATTGTAGTAGTCTTCCAAACCGCCGATTCCTACGTTTCCGGAGGTGGTAAATCCAAGGAGTTTACAGGCAAGAGAATTATACGGATACTCCCGCACATATTCCTTTTCAAACCAAACTCCCTGTATGTCGGGATTTACTTTATTCCCTTTCTTTTTTCCTTTTGTATATACTTTGTTCTGAAGCTGTTCAAATTCCTGTATTTCTTCATAGGGAAGCTTCTTTCTCAGAACAAAATAACGGCTGCCTGCCTTGTCCGTAAGGGCTGTTTTTACTTCTTCTTCCGTTACATCCGGAAAGCACTTCACCAGAGTTTTCACTGTTGGCTCAATATAGTCCTTATCTTCGTTTATTAGCTTACAATCCAATATTACATTATACACATCCACGCTGGTTGCAAGGATCGTTCCCTTGGAATCCAGAATATCACCGCGCTGGTAAGGAATACTCTGGCTCTGATAACCCTGCTGGTTCAGAACCCTTCTCTCGTATTCCTCTCCCTTTTCATTTTTGATATAGATAAGACGCCCAATCAATCCAACCAGTGCCAACAGTACCAGTAAAAATATTACCAGTAATTTTTTCTTCATGGAATGTGTGAATATTTTAGGTCTTCTTTTTCGTTTTGCCACCTGTCACACCTTCTTTATCTATTGGGAATATCTTCATACTGGTTCATATAATCTGTGGTATCTATCTGGAAATGCACAATCTGGTCTTTCGCCGGATATACCATTCCCAGTTCGTTGATTGCCGTATTTTTAATATTCTCCATATCTACTGAGGTGTTGATACGTTTCAATGTGGCATCATTATCTGTTCTCAAATCCATAACCTGTCTTTCCAATGATGCAATACTTTTCATTCTTCCTGTGATATCTGATTGCAGCTGCAGGTAAACAGTACATACACCTACCATAGCTACCATAGCTGCCGCCAAAAACAATACATATCCCGGACTCATCTGAAGTGCCTTTTGTTGATTCCGTTTTGCTGCCTGACGGGCTTCACGCTGCTTTTGTTCCTGTACCTTATCCTGTTTTTGTTTACGTTCCAGTTCCCTGTGAACCTGCTCCCCTCGTTCCTGCGGCACAGCTTCCATTTTCCGTACGGTATTTCCCTGTATGTAATTCGCGCTATCTCTTCTGTACAATACCTCTTCCTGCTGTCTCATTTTTTACCACTCCTGTCGCATGCCTGCTATTTTTAATTATTGACTCTTCCCTTTTCTATTTTTTCTCAAATACTCTTAACTTTGCACTTTTCGAGCGTGAATTATATTCCATTTCTTCTTCTGAAGGTAATATGGGTTTTCTTGTTATGACCTTTCCCATAGACTTCTTTCCACATACACATATTGGAAAATCACTTGGACATGTACATGGATTTTCACTTTTTCTGTATATGTTTTTTACAATCCGGTCTTCCAGTGAATGGAAGGTAATAATACAGATTCTGCCACCCGGATTCAGTAACTCTATCATATCCTCAAGTGAATCCTGCAGCACATCCAGTTCTTTGTTTAATTCAATACGTATTGCCTGAAAGGTACGTTTTGCAGGGTGCCCTGCATTCATACGTATTTTAGCCGGAATCGCTGCTTTGATAATTTCTATCAACTCACCTGTAGTTTCTATTTCTTTTTTTTGTCTTGCTGCCACAATGTGCTTGGCAATGTTTTTTGCAAATTTATCTTCTCCGTAGTTTTTAATCATCCGATACAGTTCCATTTCGCCATAAGTATTTACTAGTTCCTTGGCGGTGAATTCCTGTCGCTGATCCATACGCATATCTAAGGGCGCATCTTCTACTCTGTAAGTAAATCCTCGTTCCGGATCATCCAGCTGATAAGAGGAAACCCCCAAATCCAGTATGATTCCGTCCACCTTATAGACATCTGCTCCTGCTAACGCCTCGCGCATATCACAATAATTACTTCTGATTATCTGTACTTTATCCTCAAATTCCAGCAGACGCCGTGTTGCTGCCTTTATGGCATCTTCATCCTGATCAATCCCTAGAAATCTGCCTTTTGCTGAAAGTCTGTTACAGACTTCATATGCATGTCCACCCCCACCCAGGGTTCCATCCACGTATGTTCCATCCGGCTTAATGTTCAGGTTCTCTATCGTTTCTTTTAAAAGTACGGATTTATGTTTGAATTCCATGCATATTCCTTTCCGGCATACCCCTGCCATTTTCTAAATTGTAAGTCCCAGACTTGCCATATGTTCTGCAATTTCTTCTACATCATCATATTCACTGGTTTCCAGCCATCTATCCTTGCCCCATATTTCAATATGATTCAGCACACCCGCAAGCACAACTTCTTTCTCCAGTCCTGCAAACTCTCTTAACACAACTGGAAGTAATACTCTTCCCTGCTTGTCTACCTCACAGGAAGATGCACCTGCAAAGAAAAATCTGGCAAATTTTCTGGCTTCTTTGGAGAATTGAGATACTTCACGGAATTTATTTTCTATGACTTTCCATTCATCTGTGGGATATACGAATAAGCATCCATCCAGTCCCTTTGTCACCACAAATTCATCTCCCAACTGCTCTCTGAACTTGGACGGTACTATCAGTCTGCCTTTTGCATCAATTGTGTGATTAAATTCTCCCATGAACATGAAAATCACCCTCTAACCGTGCAGGCTGTGATGTAAGAAGTTTTCCACATATCTTTCCACTTATCCACCACTTTACACCCTTTCTTACCACTTTTCTCCACTTTGTCTTTCATTTTAGCCCATTGGAACTAAAAAAGCAATAGAAATCTTGATTTTTTCTTCCGAGTCCGACATGCCTGTAAAACAAAAAGAACCCCTTTGAAATGAAATTATTTTAATTTCTTCCCAAAGGGGTTCTTTTTCTCAATATTTTATTTTTCCAATATTCTATTTTCTCTTACATTCAACCACAATTACGTAATTGAACTTTCTCTTCTTTTAACTGCATGTAGTCTGCGATGAGCTTGTCCAACCGAATGCTTATTTCATAGCATTCTTGTCCTGCTACACCGCTCTGAACGGCCACATCCAATTCTTTTCGTACACCTTCTATTTCTTTTTGTAGCTCAAGCAAGTGTCTCATTGATATCTCCTTTTCTTCCTAGATTTATTGTATCTTTTTCTAGGGAAAAAATCAAACCAAAAACGTGTTTTTTTTACACAACATTTCGACATAAAACACTTTTTTTCGCCATTTTCTTCTTTCTTATGCTGCTGATAGCGTCACATTTCCTTTATCCTCACCTTTTATCAGCAAAATAAGTGCTTCCACTACCTGATAACAAAGTGCCACAATCTGACGGCAATCTTCTTCTACTGTATTTTTTATCTTAACATATCTGTCATGAGCGATCTGTATAAAGTCGCAGACAGCATCCGTACTGTTCAGCAAATTGGCATTGTTACACATCCAACTGCAATTTTTCTGTGCTTCACCACTCTCAATATATTCCCGCAGATTCCTTTTCAATCTTTCTTCGTATGCACAGTGATCCTTTAAACTTCCTGGATAGTGAATATTGTGCGGAAACGTAAAGTAATCAGCAATATAATGTATGATTTCCCCAAGATTACGGTAAAATACACGAGTATTTATCTGGGAATCTTTCCTTTTTTCTATCAGATCCTTCATTTCTTCCTGAACCTTTGAAAATGTGCCTTCCATTTCATGACGTACTGTCAAAAAAGAGGGTTTGCAGTCCGGGAGGATACTTCCAAGATAAAACGCTTTCTTATGCTTCACCATATCCTGCTCTTCAAGACTGTTTACAATATACTTCGCTAACGATATATGAGATTTCTTTCTCATCGCTTCCTCCATAGAATTTCTTATGGCTTACGAATTTCCTTCAAAAAGCAGGAAGAGAATTCGCAACAACACGCTCCAGCTCCATTCTACTTCCTGCTTCTCAATTTTACAAGTAATATTTTATTAATTTTTTGTAAACACTCCTGGTATTTTTAGTAAATTTTATTTTGAAGTACATGCAAAGCTTGCACATTCTGTTTCTGCACAGCTGCATGCATTGCTTCCTGCGATTCCAATTTCCTCTGCACTGCATTTACGTTCTTCGTTAAATACACATTTTGTTGCCATACATCCTACCTCAATATCTTCATAGCCGGAATCACCGACTGCATTGCTGGCAGATTCAGTTCTTTCTTTAAAACTTTCACAGCGTGTCTCATTGGATGCTGTTGCACTTTGTCCGCCAACCATAATATCACCTTTGGCGCAGAGTTCCTCTGCATTGTACGTACAATTTTTAACGGAACATTTTAACTGAGTCATCTTAATAATCTCCTTTCTAAAAAATGTTTCCGCAGACATTATGTCTGCGGATTACAACATCATTAGTATGAGATTTTTTAAAATGATTTATACCTGTTTATTTCTTTTCCTCTACGTTTTCTTCCTTGCGTATTTCTTTCGTACGTATCTCTTTACATATCTGATCGAGGAATTCATCTAATGGTTTTACACCTTCATCTCCTGTAAAACGACTTCTTACAGATACTGTTTTATCCGTTTCTTCCTGCTGTCCTACTACCAGCATGTAAGGAACCTTATCCAATCTTGTTTCACGGATTTTGTAGCCGATTTTTTCTGAACGCATATCTACGGAACATTGAATTCCATTTTTCTTTAATTCTTTTTCCACTTCTGATGCATATGCTTCGTATTTATCCGAAATCGGAAGTACTCTTACCTGTTCCGGGCACAGCCATGTTGGAAATTTACCTGCATATTTTTCAATCAGCCATGCAAGGGTTCTCTCGTAGCATCCCAGTGATGTTCTGTGAATAACATAAGGACGTACTTTTTCACCATTTGCGTCGATAAAGTACATATCAAACTGTTCTGCCAGTAATGCATCCCACTGAATGGTAATCATGGTATCTTCCTTGCCATACACATTTTTTGCATTAATATCTATCTTCGGTCCATAGAATGCAGCCTCTCCATCTTCTTCCACAAACTGGATGCCAAGCTCATTCATAATATCCCTCATATGCTGTTGTGTCTCTTCCCACACTTCGGGTTCCCCAATATATTTTTCTTTATTATTCGGATCCCATTTAGAAAGGTGATAAGTTACCTCATCTTCCAGGCCCAGTGTCGCCAGACAATGACGCGCTAAAGCTATACATTTCTTAAATTCCTCTACCATCTGATCCGGTCTGACAATTAAATGTCCCTCAGAAATGGTAAACTGACGCACACGTGTCAACCCATGCATTTCTCCGGAGTCTTCGTTACGGAACAATGTAGATGTCTCGCTGTATCGCAATGGGAGGTCACGGTAGGAATGCTGATCATTCTTGTATACATAATACTGGAATGGGCAGGTCATAGGACGAAGTGCAAACACTTCCTTATCCATTTCTTCATTTCCCAGTACAAACATTCCGTCTGTATAATGATCCCAATGACCGGAAATCTTATATAAATCAGATTTTGCCATCAATGGTGTCTTGGTACGGATATAGCCCCAGTCATTGTCTTCCAGATCTTCTATCCATCTTTGAAGTGTCTGGACAATCTTTGCCCCCTTTGGCATAAGGAGAGGGAGACCCTGTCCGATCACATCCACAGTAGTAAATAATTTCATGTCTCTTCCAAGCTTGTTATGGTCACGTTTCTTAATGTCTTCCAGATGCTCTAAATATGCATTCAACTCGTCCTTTGCAGCAAATGCTGTTCCATAAATTCTCTGAAGCTGTGCCTTGCTGGAATCCCCTCTCCAGTATGCCATAGAAGAAGAAATCAATTTAAATGATTTTATTGCTTTTGTATTCATAAGATGAGGTCCTGCACACAAATCGGTGAAGCCCGCTCCCTGGCTATAGAAGGAAATTTCAGCATCCTCCGGAAGGTCTTCAATCAACTCTACTTTATAGGGTTCGTCCTTTTCTTTCATAAGCTGTATTGCCTCTGCTCTTGGCAGGGTGAATTTTTCCAGACGGTTTCCTTCTTTGATAATTTTCTTCATTTCTTTTTCCAGCTTATCTAAATCTTCTCTGGAAAATGGTTCTGCCTCGAAGTCGTAGTAAAATCCTTCGTCAATGGATGGTCCAATCGCCAGCTTCGCATTTGGAAATAAACGCTTCACTGCTTCTGCCATTACATGGGAACATGTATGACGAACTGTGCGGATTCCTTCTGCATCCTTCTGTGTTAAAATGTTTAATTCACAGTCTGTGTCCAGAATGGTTCTTAAATCCACTACTTCTCCATTTACTTCCCCGGCACAAGCCGCTCTTGCCAGTCCCTGACTGATATCCATCGCAATATCATATACACTTTTTGCTTCTGCATACTCTTTTACAGAGCCGTCCTTTAATGTAATTTTCATGTTCTTTCTCCTGTTCTCTCTATGTCTAAATCCTGATTTTACTTAACTAAATGAAATAATGTCTTCCGGAAATTCTTCTTCCTCGTCCCACATCTCTTCATCAGCTCTGCTGATACCATTGTAGCAGCCATTGTGACTACCAATCATCACCTTCTTTTTGGGAGAACATAACATTCCAAGAACCAATCCTCCCAAGCCACAAACTGCGGTGACAAGCAACAGTTCCCGTTTGGTTATGGTTGTGGTTTCTGATAAACCTCTTACAAATTCTTTGATTTCTTTCATCATAGTATTCCTCCTTTTATAAATAAATTGTTTTGAATAAAGTGTCTTTCCTAACAATGATTAGGGTGTTAACTGGTATTTTGTCCACACGATACCACGGATTGCTCCGCACTTTGTGCTCACGCACTCCTAAAACATTCGAAATCCGCCCTATTCGGGCTACTTTCTCATGTTTTGC
>CAZUKR010000020.1:0-30767 GCA_964620885.1 uncultured Eubacterium sp. | reverse complement strand
ACCTCCAATTTTATCATACTGACTGCATAAACACAATTTATTTCATGTTAATGGAATACGGTTATTTTATGTATTTGCATAGAAAATAAAAATCAGCCTCTGACATGGTTATTGGTTCTATTTTCCATATCTGAGGCTGATTCTATTTATTTATTCTTATCTGTAACCTTGTTTTCTATTTAATCCAGCTATTAATAAGTTCTTCGTTCTCATTCATCCATTTTTTAGCAGCTTCAAGAGGTTCCTTACCTTCCTCTTCTACAGCACCCATAAGATCACCTAATTCTGCCTCATTGAGTTTGAATTTTTTTAGAAATTCTGCTACTTCAGGCATATCTTCTTCTAAGCCTTTTCTGGAATACTTGTGAATATTTTCAACTTCTCCAAATATTCCCTTTGGATCTTCTAACACTTTTAAATCCCATCTTGCAAATTTCCAGTGTGGCGCCCAGCCTGTAACAACAATTGGTTCATTTGCATCAATTGCTTTTCCTAATGCAGCTGTCATTGTTGGGCCACTTCCCATTAAAAGCTTATAATCTAATCCATATTCTTCAATTGCTTTCTCTGCTGCTGCCATAAGACCGGCTCCAGCGTCAATACCAATAATTTCTCCATCGAATAATTCTTTATTATCGTTTAATTCCTCGATACTATTGATTTCAACATAGGATGGAACAACAAGTCCAAGTAATGCATTTTCATATGAAATTCCTAAGTCAACCATATCATCTCCATATTTTTCAATATAGCTTTCATGGGTAACAGGTAACCATACATCTAAAAAAGCATCTGTATTACCACTTGCCACAGACGTAAAAACAGGTGCAACATCAGCCATAGTCAGCTCCACATCATATCCCATTTTTTCTTCAAGCACTGCCGCCGCTAAGTTTGTCATGGCAATTCCCTCAGACCAGTTAACATAACCAAGTTTTACAGTTTCCTTTCCTTTTGCACCCTTATCAGCTCCTGCACCGCAACCCGCAAGACTCATAACCAGAACACATAACACTAATATAGATAATATACTTTTTTTCAAAACACTTTTCTCCTTAACATACTATTTTTTATTTTTGTTTTTTATTTTTTTTATAAACGCTTTTCCTGATTTTGGTGACGCCTTTCCAAGACATTGTGTCACCCGGTCGAGCACCATTGCAATAATAACAACAGCCAGACCGCCTTCAAATCCCTGTCCCATTTTCATCTGGGTAATTCCCTGCAGTACTATATTTCCCAAACCGTCTGCTCCAATCATGGCAGAAATAACAACCATGGATAGTGAAAGCATAATTGTTTGGTTAAGTCCTGCTAACACTGTCGGAATCGCCAGTGGAACCTGAACTTTGAAAAGCAATTGTGAGGATGTGGAACCAAACGATTTTGCTGCCTCAACTACATCCTTTGGCACTTGTCTAATACCTAAATTAGTTAAGCGGACAATCGGAGGCATTGCAAATATTATCGTAGCCACTGCACCCGGAACAGTTCCTAAGTCAAAGAAATATACTGCCGGAATCAGATATACGAATGCAGGCATTGTCTGCATAAAATCAAGGATTGGACGAATGATTTTATTTGCCTTATTACTTTTCGCCATTAATATACCCAGGGGAAGACCGATTAAAATTGCAATCAACGTTGCCGTTGTTACAAGACTTAAGGTCTGCATTGTCTGCTTCCATAAATCTAAATTCTGAATCAGAAGTAAGCCTAATGCTGTAAAGCATGCAATTCCGTTTCCTGCAATCCACCATGCCAAAAAGGTTACCACTATAATAAATATTGCAATAGGAATTGCTAAAAGAAACCAGTTCATGCTATCAATAATTGCTTCTAATCCGTTTTTTATGGCATCAAATCCATCAGAAAAGTTGGTGGTCATCCAATTGATAACCCTTTCCATAAAGTCGCCAACTGGAATTTTCATATTAAGAATCAATTGAAACTTCCTCCTTTCCTGCTATTCCTGCCAGTACGGTTGATTTAAAAATAATACCTTTCAGTTTATTTTCATCATCAACTACTGCAACCGGATAACCTGATTGCAAGAATAGAGGTATTATTTCATCGATAGATGTATCCACTCCCACGGTTCTAATATCTGTATCAATTACAGATTTCAAATCATCCCTATTTTCTTTCATAAGTTCTGACACATTATCAATTGTAATGATACCAAGCAGTGTCTTATTTTTATCTGTCACAAAAATACTGGAAATTTCTAAATCTCTCATTTTCTTAGCTGCTGTTCTGACACCAGCCTTTTCTAATATAATACTCTCTGAAGAACGCATAATTGAAGATGCTGACACAATCTTTGAACGGTTTACATCCTGAATAAATTCTCGAACGTAAGCATCTGCCGGAGAGTTCAAAATTTCTTCTGGCTCACCAATCTGTACAATATTTCCATCCTTCATAATTGCGATTCTATCACCGATTTTAAGTGCTTCATCCAAATCATGGGTAATAAATACAATTGTCTTCTGCATTTTTGTCTGCAAAGACAACAGTTCATTTTGCATTTCTTTTCTAATAAGGGGATCAAGCGCACTGAAGGCCTCATCCATTAATAAAATATCGGCATCTGTTGCCAGTGCCCTTGCAAGACCAACTCTCTGCTGCATTCCTCCCGATAATTCCTTAGGCTTTGCATTCTCATATCCTTTTAATCCTACAACTTCTAACATCTCAAGCGCTTTCTTTTTGCGCTCCTCTACATCTACTTTTTGTATTTCAAGTCCAAAAGCAACGTTTTCAAGAACCGTTCTGTGTGGTAATAATGCAAAATTCTGAAAAACCATAGCAATCTTTTTCCTGCGGATTTCTCTTAAATTCGCTGAACTTACTTGCGTTATTTTTTCATTATCTATGTAAATCTCTCCGCTCGTAGGTTCTATAAGACGATTGAGACACCGAATCAATGTGGATTTTCCACTGCCTGAAAGCCCCATAACAACAAAAATCTCTCCTTCATTTACTGAAAAAGATACATTGTTGACACCGACACTATGCTTATACTTTTTTAATATGTCGTTTTTTCTCTCTCCTTTTTCAAGAAAGGAAATCATTTGCTTAGGTGCTGAACCAAATACTTTGTAAATATTCTTAACTTGTATCTTTGCCATTTTTTCTCCCTTCGTTTAAAGTTACAACTTAAGATTTTTCTTATGTTGCTTGTCTATTATATAGTCATTTTTTCTATTTGTCAAATACGGCACAAAAAAGCAGTGTCTTTTTGATAACATAAAAGGCGCATTCAGTTCTACTGAATCCGCCAGACTGTAGACAAACTATATTTTTATTTTTCCTTTATTCATTGCTTGAATTTCATGTATAAAATGGGGTATGGATTTCCTTGTTCGTCCATATCAGTTCTTTTATATGTCTGAAACCCCATATGTTCATAAAAACCTTTCGCTTGTGGGTTTTGTTCATTTACTCCTAATTCATTGACAGCGTAATTCTCAATGCCATGTTGCAATAATATCTTGCCCAAACCATTTCCTCGTTCTTCTGGCGAAACAAAAAGCATTTCTAGTTTTCTTCCTTCTATCCCCATAAATGCAACTGGTTCATTATCACTATTGGATATGATGATTAGATGGGAAATCTCTTTTAGTGCAGATGGTATATATTTAGATATCTTTTCAATTTCATACTCAGTCAAAAATAAATGTGTTTCTTTAACAGATTTTTCCCACACAGTACATAGCTTTTGTATCAGTGTTTCTGTCCTGTTCCCAGCTTCAATAATCTCCATTATTATGCCTCCTAAATTCTAATCTAGTAAATTATATCACAGATAACTCAAATTGATGTTCTAAACCTGCTCCTCTTTCTCTAGTATATCATTCAACATTTTATTGGCTCTTTTGGCACTGTGAAATGTTTCTACATAATGTATAATCGCCCCAATTACATAAAATATTGTAAATGACCTAAAAGCGTCTCTATAGGAATTTTCCGACAGTTCTCCCCAAAAACCGGATTGCTTCCTGAAATCACATTTAAATATCCCCCCACGATTGATATAATTGTATAACTGATACAAATGGTAACCACCACTTCCCCTAGCCATTTTTTCATGATTTTACCTTTCTATAAATTATTTCTTCTTTTTTATCTCCATAAGAGCATGTTCAAAAGCATCTCGATAACTTCTGTTGATAATTAAATTTTCATCATTATTTAATAATGCAACCACCCGCATACCAGCAGTGTGTTTAATGCTTTGTATCTTATAAATATTGACAATTTGAGATTTATTGATTCTAATGAATCCCAAATCCCCATATTCATCTAATACTTTTCCCAGTGTCATATCAACCTTATATGTTGTTTCCTTAAGATATGCATAACTCTTCCTATCTACAGTCTCAAAATAGTAAACATCCCTACAATAGTTAAAGACTTTACGCTCATCATTTTCATCCCAGCCCGTAACAGAAGTTTCTCCCTCTTTAATGGTTCCGATAATTCTATTTAAATGTATAGTCATTGCTCTATAGTGGATATCAATTCTCTCTTCTGCGACATTCTTATCCTCAAACAAATATAACTTCATGATAACCCCTCTTATACACTTATTTATGCTCTTGGGGCAAAATGAAGTTTATTATAATAAGATTATTTGAACTCCTCCAGGAAATCCATTACCTGCGACTCATATAATTCAAGAGTATCAATTACTGCCTCAACATGCTTACTATCTGCAAGCCAGTATTTCTTTTCTTCCGTATCAATACCTTCATAGATAGACTCCCCTACCGAAATGGGTGCAAGTTCATCTTGAGAACATTGAATCACCAACGTTGGCGTAGTAATCCTCTTAGAGGTCTTAATGATATCTACATCCTTAAATCCAAACTTGTAATTGGATTTAGAAACATATGTTTCATATTATCATAGGAAGAATCGAGAATCAATGCAGATAAATTCTCACCGCCATGCTTCGTGCCTGCATAAAGTGCAGATGTAGCTGCTCCCATTGACTGTCCATGAAGAATAACCGTATCCTCTTTTACCTCTTCCTTCATATAATTTACTAACGCCTCTATATCTCTTTTTTCAAAATAACCAAAACTAACATAGGGATTTTTAGAATCATTCTATCGAAACCATAAAATATTGCAAAGAAGTTTGCGTAAGTTGCAAAATCAAATACGCGACTTGCGCTTTTTTATATAAAATCGGATGACGTAAATAACAAGTAGAACTACCCAAGAAAATGCTTCTGCATAAGCAATTACCATATTCCCGAATTCCTTAACAAACAAATAGGATGCAGCTATCCTAACTCCTAAAGAAACAATACCTGCTATTCCTGAAAAAAGCATGTCCCCGGTTCCTTCAAGATAACCTCTCACCGCCATTGCCAAACCATATACAATATAAAAGCTTGCGACTGCGCGGAAGAAAGATTTACCAATCTCCACGGATTCCTGGGTCAGTCCAAACATGGCAATCAAATTTCCACCAGCAATAAGGACTAAACCGGTAAGACATAAGGATACAATGGCAATCATGACCATTCCTGCCTTTAACACCTTTTTTGCTCTCTCCTGATTACCAGCTCCAATATTCTGTGCAACAACGGTAGCAATTCCAGAGCCAAAGTTCACAATAGGCAGTATAATCACAGAGTCTACACGGTAAGCAGTGGTAATTGCTGCAACTGTCTGCTCACCAAATCCATTCATGAATCGTTGGAGAAAAAGGTTCCCCACGGAACTTGTCCCAGATTGTACCGCCGGTGGAAGGCTATATTTCGTTCCTCTCACAATAATGGTTTTCTGAATTATTTCTTTATTCAAACGAAATCTTAGTTTATGATGTTTCTTTATAGCATACATCACAATAAATACCGTCATTGCAATTTGAGATATTACTGTTGCAGCGGCAGCCCCTGCTGCACCGAACGGCAGAACAACAACAAAAATAATATCTAAAACAACATTCACAACAGAACACACAAGCACAGACAAGAATGGTGCTTTGCTGTCACCCAGTCCTCTCAATACAGCGGAATATATATTATAGACAGCTAAGAAAGGAATTCCTAAAAACATAATTTGAATATATTCTCTTGCAATTGAAAAAATATTTTCAGGTGTATCCAAAAGAGTTAAAATGGGACGTGTAAACAATATTCCCACAGCAGCAATAATCAGAAATATACTACCCAATAAAATCACAAATGTAGATAAAATATTTTTCAGTTTTCCTTCTTTTCCCATTCCGTACTGCTGCGCAGCTAATACGGATATCCCAGAGGTAAAACCTGTAATTACTGTGACAAATAGATTATAAATTGAAGTAGTTGCTCCTATTCCCGCAAGAGCCAGTTCCCCCTCAACATTTCCAACAACGAACGCATCAACCCAATTGAACATTTGTTGAAGCAAGCCGCTTAATATCAAAGGGACTGTAAACCACACTAATGTTTTTATAATGCTTCCCTGTGTCAAATTATTTTTCATATATTTTCCTCCTAACTTCGTCTGCCCCTTCCTATAAAAATACAAGGTGCCTTCGACACTCTCATCTCCACTGCCCTCAAGCTTGAGGGAGAGGCCCTTCCTATAAAATAAAAAAGGTATCCAAAAGCTACCATACAGCACAGATGCCATACCTTAGGGGTAACTTTTGAACGCCTCATTTCTTCACTATTCAATTGCTCTTGTAAAAAAAATTTTGAACTATCTCGTGGCAGTTTTCATCACCAATATAACAAATAATATCTCCAATACAAAAAATTGCATACGGCCCTGGTGAAATAATAATCTCATTTTCTCGCTTTATTGCGATGATTGTTGCCGTTGTATTATGCCAAAACTGTACATCTGAAAGACTTTTCCCTATGTAGTTGACATCTTCTTTTAGTTCAATCTCAAATGGTGTAAGGGGATTTACTTCGCGAAATCGTTCTGTCTTGTAGAGAAGTTCTGATATCATACCTTTTAATTCATGGTTTTGTTGTATCTGTTGTTCCATTCCGGTTAAAATTTGTTTTTTTAAATTACTCATCTCATTAATAGAATTAAATTTATTAACAAAGTTTTTTGCCTTATCTTTGGATTTTATTAATACACCGCTGCCCTTTGTTACTTCTACAATCTTCAAATCGGATAATGCACTGATTGCACGGCGTGCCGTTTCAGAAGAAACGCCATATTGACTGGAAAGTGAAGAACGTACATAAATTTTCTCACCTTCACTGTAATATCCTTCTACAATCTTGGCTGCAACATCTGCAGCAATCTGTTGGTATCTTGGAATAGTTACTTTCATATTTTTTAGCAATGCTCCTTTCAAATTAGAACATAAAAAGCATTTTTACTTCTAAAGTATCCATATTATAATATACCTATATTCTTTTTGCAAGATAAGAAGTATCGCCGCTTTTACAGCGGTAAACTATTCCTTAGGCAAAGTGCTCCCCAGCCTACTTGTGGATTGGGATATTCCCGAAGGACTGTTAGATGCCTTGCTCCACGCAGAAGATATGCCTTAGCCTTCTCTGCTTGTGTTAAGTTAGGACTAAAAAAATTATATAATTTTTCTACGATTTTCAACTCACTAAAAAATGCAGTTTGCCTGTATTCTCTGTGAGTTGAAATTTTTGTTTCTGTATTTAATTACTATGCGAGTGTGGTTGTCTGGTATGATATCAGACAAGCCACCCTTTCTCGATATGCTATGCTCTGGCGCAGCACCTTTACCGCAATATCATGAACTTACTTCAAACTTAATCCATCCTTAAATGCATTG
The DNA here is from genome assembly GCA_964620885.1 of uncultured Eubacterium sp. Taxonomy (GTDB): domain Bacteria; phylum Bacillota; class Clostridia; order Lachnospirales; family Lachnospiraceae; genus Petralouisia. Next base: position 22,988 of record CAZUKR010000020.1, on the reverse strand, counting down.
CCAACCTTTTCGCCTAGACCGATATAAGCATTATTTACCGGATCGTAAGTAATCGGTTTTAATTTTTTTGGATCAATCTTTCCATCGGTTAAGATGCTTTCTTCTGCATTAACATTTACTATTTCACCAATCACTTTGCCATCCTTAAAATCCTTAAGCTTACATTCTAGAGCCATAGGCAATTCATTAATTAAGGGTGCATCTACAAACTCACTCTTGGTTGCGTGAAATCCGGCTTTTTCAAATTTCTTTGGTTCCTTATTTGCAGATTCAACACCAACATAATCACACGCAACTATAGTCTTCTCTGTTGCCATACTTACTGTAAATGCTTTACGGGCAATGATGTTATCTGTAGATTTGTGTTCCGAAAGACTAATTGTAATTTCATTAAAATCTGTAATCATTCCCCATGCTGCATTCATTGCATTTGGGATTCCATCTTCACTATATGTGCCGATAATCAACACAGGCATTGGATAAATGAAGGGATTTGCGCCAAATTTTTTTCTCATAATTCAATTCACTCACTTTCTTTATTTGTTTAAAATAGATTACCAGTTCTTTTTTTCCTTCGAGCTTTCATACTGTTTTTTACGCTCCTCTACCATCTCTACAAACCATTCCACCATCACTGGATTTTGATGTGAGAAAAACGAACTTTCATTTTTATCCAGAGCAGTGATTTTAACTATATCTTCCTGTTCAAGTTCAAAATCAAAGACATTGAAATTTTCTTTCATACGTTCAATATGAGTAGATTTTGGAATCACTACCACACCTCTTTGAATATGCCATCTAAGCATTACCTGTGCCGTAGTTTTTCTATATTTCTCCCCAATTGTCTTTAGTACTTCATTTTCAAACAAACCACCTCTGCCTTCTCCAAATGGTGCCCATGCCTCAATCTGTACTCCATACTTGTCCATCCACTCTTTTGCCACTATCTGCTGATTATGTGGGTGTACTTCCACTTGATTTACCATCGGACGGATACGGTTAAAGCTGGAAAATTCAACCATACGATCCACATAATAATTCGAAATGCCAATAGCTTTTAACTTTCCTTCTTCATACAAATCTTCCAATGCTCTATATGCACCATAGGTATCACCAAATGGCTGATGTAAAAGCATCAAATCCAGATAGGAAGTCTGGAGTTTTTCCATTGACTGAAGTACTGATTTACGGCAGGCATCATAGCCATAATGTTCTAACCATACTTTTGATGTAAGAAATATTTCCTCTCTTGACACATTTGATTTTACAATAGCATTTCCCACTTCTTCCTCATTAAAATAGCTTTGTGCAGTGTCAAGGCTTCTGTATCCTACTGCAAGAGCATCCAATACACATCTCTCACATTCATCCTTGGTTACCTGATATACGCCATATCCTAAGATCGGCATTTTTACTCCGTTTGCTAATGTTACATATTCCATTTGCCATTCCTCCTAAACATAAAATCTTATTTTTTTAATGTTCTCTTTGTCACATAATACACAGCAAAAATAAAGGTGCTCATAACACTTATGTATTGAAAAATGACCAACAACTTATTTTGTGAGTCATCAATAAATACAAATAAGTTCTTCAATAATAAATATGAACCAAAATCTAATTCTACAAAAGACCATACGCCAAATATCACAAGTCCATATACCAATACACGTAAAATCCATTTACACACCGGAGAGTTAAACGCTTTCACAAAAATTCTTCCTGCCATAGACACAACCATATTCCAGTGTATTCCCAAATGCAGTGACATAAATATGAAACCCCAATAAGCACTAAGGATATGTATATTTCTAGCGATAGTAAAACCTTTCTTTATAAATGTAATGTGAAATATATATCTTGACAGCATGATTCCGCTGATCATGGAACCTATCATTGTTATGGAAATACAGACAATAAGCAATGTCTGAAAAACTCGGTATTTACTATACTTTCCCGAAAACAGATGTGTAAGCCATTTTCTATTTAAAACATGATGTATAACGTACAGACAAGCTATTACTATCCCTAAATACTCATGAAATCTTGCTCCTACAATAGAATAGCTCATCAACAATATTAGTATGATAGTCATCATAATGTCTATTACCATTCGTAAAACTGCTTTTTTATTCATTTTATCCCCATTTTTAATATCCCAATGCTTTTAACCAGCTATCTACATCTTCTTTTGCTTTGCTTACATCATTAATGCTAACTGTAAAGCCATTTTCAAGCACAGTTGCTCCTTCTTCCAATTCTTTTATCGTATCAATCGTTCCAGAAAACCGACTTCCATTATGCACATTAAATGGAATAATTGTTTTACCCGAAAAATCATATTTATCAAAAAAACTGTACATTATCTGTGGAAGGTCATACCACCATGTAGGAAATCCAATAAAAATAACATCATACTCATCCAGATTTTCAATATGAGTCGTCAACTCTGGACGTGCATCCTGATTCTGCTCCTCCTTCGCAACTTCAATGACACTTCCTATATTTTCAGGATAAACTGTGGATGTTTTTAATGAAAATAAGTCGCCATCCGTTTCTTCTTGAATCATAGCAGCTACTGCCTGTACCATCCCTAAATTATTGCCATTATATTTTGTCACACTGGCAGATGATACCGCATCCACTTCACTGTTTTCTGCAACTGTAAAATATGCGATCAGCACCTTGCTTTGTTCTGCATTCGCAACGCTCTCACCATTATCCTCCCATGCAGATTCCTGCTTTTTTCCACCGCAGCTTACTAATAACATTGCCGATAATAATATTAATATCAAATTGATTTTTTTAATACTCTTCATGCAAATCCTTTCCAAATGCAAACCTGCCATGTTTCTATTACTCGTGAATCTTCCAACGATTCAACATCTTAGCAGTACCTGCGATATGATGGTAATGATTTCACTGTGTTCGATATCCACTTGCAAGGGCTTCGCTTACGCACTTTTCTGTCTCCTCATTGCTAATTTGGAATACTCCGTTAATTATCTTCATTTATAATTCTAGTTTACTTTTCCTCCTAGAAAATGTACAATACTAATATTGAATTCTGCTATTCAATATATGAATAGTGGAATATGAAAGGACATTATGAAAATGGTAGAATTACAACAACTAATACATCTAATAACCATCGCACAGGTTGGTACGCTGTCTGGTGCTACAGAAATATTACATATTTCACAGCCATCCCTAAGCCGATCTATGAAAAGCCTTGAGGAAGAACTTGGTGTGACACTCTTTAACCGAACAAAGAACAAACTCTCTTTAAATCAGGCAGGGGAAATCGCATTGACCTATGCTAAACATGTAATAGAAGATGTAAATGCTTTGGAAAATGCCATGTCTGCATATGAGCGTAGTCTGCATACCTTAACGATCGGTTCTATTGCACCAGGCCCGCTTTGGACACTTGCACCCATTATGATAAAAAGATTTCCCGAAAAGAACATTTCTACCGAAATCAATCTGAAAGATGACTTAAAAGAAAAGCTGATAGATAATACCTACCAGCTCATTTTAACTACCGTTTCATTAAACGATGAAAATATTATGTCTCTTCCTTATTGTACAGAACGAATATCGGTTTCTGTTCCGCCTGCTCATCCTTTTGCCAGCCAAAAGGGTATCCATCTGTCTGATTTAGCCGGTGAAACAATGCTTTTATATACAGAAATAGGACTATGGGAAGACCACGTAGTAAAGAAGCTTACAAAAACAAATTTTATCAGACAAACAGAAATTATAGCTTTTCAGGAATTGGTGCGTGCTTCCGCTCTTCCATCTTTTACAACCAATCTCTCTACAGAAGATGAATTTATGCCTATCAATACAACAAATCGTATCATTGTGCCTTTGTTAGATAAGGAGGCTCATATTCAGTTTTTCTGCTGTGTTCTGAAGAAGAATGAAAAGTATTTGCATTTTCTGTAGATAAAGATGTTATACAACGGCAGGGGGATAAACTCTCTCGCACCTTTACCATAACATCCCTAAACTTCCATCTTACTTGTAGATTCCCTTCTACTGTAACATCCACCCGCTCTATCAACTCCGATAATTCTCTTTCTGTAAATGTTGCTTTACCCTTATATGTATTAAAAGTATCTCGAAGCTTTTGTTCCCACTCTTCCTGCTCCTGCTTTGCTCCAATTCCATTTAGAATTTTCAGCTTTCGTTCTCCCAGTTCTGCTATCTTCACCTTGACTTTCTTTTTCTGCAAAAGATACTCTTCACTTGTGAATGCTCCTGCCCTATACTTTTCATACAGATCTGAAGTTGATTGTTTTAGTTTCCCAATCTCCTTGTCAATATCCGCTGAACTCATTTCAGATTTATAGTTTTGCATTGCTTTGCATTTACTTCTTTTTACATACTCATCCACATCCATAAGGGTCCTTATATATACCACTACCGTTTCAGATAATAGAGTATTTAGTACCTTCTGATTTACCATTATATTTCTACATTCTTCATTACCCTTATATTTACCACGGGTACAGTATAGATAGGGATTAACCGTTGTTTTGCTCTTTTGTAACACCCTCCCACAATGTGGACAATAACAGAATCCTTTTCTCCTGCTATCTCCTGATGGAATATCCTTTCGTCCCTTTCGAGGCATAATCTCTTCATTAATTTTGAAAAAGACTTCTTTCAATATAATTGGCTCATGAGTATCTTCTACTACTATCCAGTTTTCTCTATCCACCCTTACACTATCACTTTTAGCAATCTTTGTTGTTACTCTCACATTTCCAACCATGTCCCCGGCATATCTTCTATCTCGAATGATTTTCATAACTTTAGCCGATGTCCAAGCCGTCTTTTCATCTATTCTATAATCACGCCGATCTGATTTATTCTTATACCATGCAGGCGTCTTAAAATTCTGCTGATTTAAAAGGTTTGCTATCTGAACACTATTCTTTCCTTCTAGTGCATATTCAAATATTTTTCTCACAATAACTGCGGTTTCCTTATCGATAACAAGCTTATGAATATCTTCTTCGCTTTTTTTATACCCGAAGATGGCATTTGCACTGATGCACTCACCTTTCTTCTGCCTTGTAATAATTCCACTTTTAACCTTCTTGGATAAATCTTTAATATAGAACTCATTGATTAAATTTTTCACAGGAACACTAATACTATTTGCAGCATCTATCTCATTATTGCTGTCATATCCATCATTGATTGAAATCACCCGAATCTGCATCTGTGGGAATTCTTCTTCCAGATACTTTCCCACACCTATAAAATTACGTCCTAATCTGGAGTAGTCCTTTATAATAATCGTATCTATTTTTCTACACGCAGCATCCCTCCGGAGTCGTTGAAATCCCGGTCTGTTAAAATTCGTTCCTGTGTATCCATCATCACAATATTCACGAATGTCACAAGACTGGAATTCTTTTCTGCCCTTAGTGAAATCGTCTAACATTTTTCTCTGATTTGCAATACTGTTACTTTCTTCTTTCAGCTTTCCGGTGTCATAATCTTCCTGAGAAAGGCGCAGATAAAAAGCAATGTTTTTACTTGAAATTATTATAGCACTCCCCACCCCTTTCCCCTGTTATTTGACAAAGACGCTCTATCGCATCAGCGCAGTTTATTTTAATAGTAACTTGGGCAGCACCCGTGATTTCAATTCGGCTAATAAATGTTTCTACCATTTCTCTATTCAATTCTTCCATTAAGATAAACGCCCTGATTTTCTTTGACCATTCTTTACTTATGGTAACATCCACCTGATATGTATTGGCGTATTTTTTCAGCTGACCGATCTGCTCACCTAACATTTTTATCTTTTCATCATACTCTTCTTGTAAGAATAAATACTCCTCATAATTAAGCAGTTTTTCTTCATAATCTTTATGTAATCCATTAGCAAGCGTTACTTTTTTCCGCCGTTCATCTGATAAATTATCTAGTTTTGTTTTACATTCCTCCAGTTTTCTTCCTGCCTTTTCAGATGTATTTATCTGGTGTATCAACGCTTCTGTATCACAATACAATTTCATATGACTACGAATTACTTCTAGTGTTAAACTTTCAAGCATTTCCTTTTTTATTGATTTTAAGGAACATCTGTCTCCTGCAGTCTCATTATATAATTTACAGTGATAGTATCGATTCGTTGCAACAGCACTTTTGCTCTTGGTTAGCTCCATAGCCCGGCCACAATCCCCACAAAAAACTTTTCCTTTTAGGAAATTTATAACTGGCTCACCACTATTGCAATTTTGCTGATGATACTTTTTCTTTCTTTTCTGAATTATTAATTGAACTGCATCATATAACTCTTTATCTACAATTGCCTCGTGGGTGTCCTCAACCACAATCCATTCATTTTCAGGTGTCCGATGTTTTGACTCATGCAGACTCAGGGACTGTCTGCTTCTTCCCTGCACCATATTTCCAAGATACATCGGATTCACTATAATTTGAGCAATCGTCCCCCGCTGCCAAGGCAGGTCCCTGTACTTTTCCGACTTAACGAAACCCTTACTATAACGATAGGCGAATGGAGATTCTATTCCTTCCTCATTCAGCTCTTTTGCAATTGCACCATCACTCATTCCTTTTACTTTGCTTTCAAATATTCTCCTGACAATTGGTGCAGTTTCCGGGTCAGCAACTAACTTGTTACGGTCATTTTCATCTTTCAAATAACCATATGTAGTTATTCCGCCAATAAACTTTCCATCCATCTGTCTTACTCGAAATACCGGTGATAATTTTCTTGATAAATCTTTAGAATATTGCTCATTCATAATGTTCTTTAGTGGCAATGAAATTCCATCGTTCTTACATTCCATCTTTCGGCTGTCATATCTGTCATTTACTGAAATAAATCGAATACCGTATTGTGGAAATTCTGTTTCGATATATGCTCCGGCTTCCAGGTAATTTCTGCCTAGCCTGGAGCTGTCTTTTACCACTATTGTGTTGAACCTCCCCAGTTTCATTTCCTCTATCATTTTCTGAAAGGAGGGCCTGTTAAAATCGACTCCTGTAAATCCATTATCGGAGAACACCTTATACAACAGCAAATCATCTGATTCATTGACATATTCCTTAAGCATACTTATTTGAATCTCTAATGACTCTTCATCATCAACCGATTTCCTCGCATATATTGCCGCATTATATATTGCTTCTATGGGTTGTTCTATCCGTATCCCACGTACTTTTCTTGCCACCCTCTACACCTCCCCACTCTTCATTCCATAAGCATCATATTTATCCTGAAATTTAAAGCGAATGGCAATTCTTCCATCATTATAAATTGATATTTTATCAATTAACTGTGTAGATATTTTTCTGGAAACCTTTTGTACATTAAGATGGCTCTGAAGCACCGTCCCCCATTGTTTTTGGTCTCCATCCCCTTTGTAACGCTGGCCTATTTCTTCCTTTAAAATGCGAATCCCTTCTTCTGCTTCATTTATCCTGCGTTGGTACTCTTCTTTCAAATACAGATATTCTTCTTTATCAATTATTTTTTCCTTAAGATCCTCATACAAAGAAATCTTTAACCTTTTACACTTCTCTATCTCTTCTTCATTCCAATTTACCCTTTCGTTCAGCTTTTCTAATTCCGACTTTTGAATTTCCATTTGAGATATATCAGCTAAAACAGATTCAACATCCAAGATTGCTCTAATATGCTTCTGCAATAATTCCAGGATTGTATTTTCTAATATTTCTTCCTTTATTGCATGTGGTGAACATGTCTTACAATTTTTCTTATTGTTAGAACATACATAATAAACATATTTCACTTCGTTGGCACCCGGTACTGTTTTTCTAACCATACTGTGTCTGCAGTCACCACAAAAAAGCATTCCCGCAAAGGGATATACCTTTTTCTGACTTGGTGAAGTTCTTGTATCACGCAATAACATTTCCTGAACTCTTTTGAAATCCATTTTATTAATAATCGCCTCATGGGCATCATCATTTCGAATCCATTCTGATTTATTTCTAACTACTACATGGGACGCTCTATAATTAGGCTTTGCTCTGACACCTTGAATCATATTTCCAATGTACACTTCATTTTTCAGTATTCTAGCTACTGTCTGTGCACACCATAGTGCCTTTCTATTTGTTTTAAAACAGCATGTGTAATTGCTTCCACTGGCCTTTTTATATTCCATAGGTGAGGGAATACCGGCTTTATTTAATCTATCTGCAATATGGCTTTGGTTCATACCTTCAAGCTTCCATTTGAAAATATCCCGCACAATATTTGCTGCATACTCATCTACCACAATATCATTTTTATTCATATCTGATTTTACATAACCAAACGATGTAAAAGAACCTGTGTACTCACCCTTCTTTCTTTTTGCATCAAGATTAGTGCGGATCTTGACGCTGATATCTCTACTGTAGGCATCATTTAACAAGTTCTTAAATGGAATAATAATATCATCATCCAATGCAGCGGCATTGACAGAGTCGTAGCCATCGTTCACTGAAATAAAGCGGATGCCTTGTGCAGGAAATATCTCCTGTACATACTCACCAACTCTTAAATAATTTCTTCCAACCCGTGACAAATCCTTAACCAAAACACAGTTAATTTTCTTTTCTTGTATATCCTGTAATAATAATTGAAAGCCCGGTCTGGAAAAATTAGTGCCTGTATACCCATCGTCTTCACGAATTGCATGGACCCTTATCTCCGGATGGGATAATAAGAACTGTTCTATCAATTCCTTTTGATTTGAAATGCTGTTACTCTCGTACTTATTGCCAGTATCCATGTCTCCATCTTCTTTACTGAGCCTCACGTAAATATCAGCAATGTAAGATTTTTTATGATTCATATGGAATTCCCATTCTTTTTTATTGATTCATTATAATTCTTTCAAGCCTCTGTTCAAAGGTAACTTCTGTGTCCTCATATTCAATCTTTACAGCAATATCTCCTACTAAAAAACAATATGGATTACGAAGTCCTTCCACCAGTTGTTTGATTCTTTCTTCCACCGGAAGCTTTTCATCTATTGTCACAGTGCGTATATCCACAAGTGTACTTTTATCAACGGTCTGGATATCAACATTTTTCATTTCTTTCATCTGGTCTTCTATTGTCATACTAGATATACATACCACCTCTTTTTATATACAAGTCTATTCTCCACAGCTTTTCCACTATTACAATTATGGTCTGGATAGTTGGAACGGACTGGGATTGCTCGTTGTTTTGGGCAGGTAGGCATGGTATAATTTATTTCATCTTAAAGATAAAAAACGACCTAAGGGAGGGAAAAATATGGATTACATTCAAGGAAATAAAGAGGCTTGGGAAGAAGCCTTTGACCACCGGCATGAAAGTTGGGGCGAGGATAACTACAAGCGTCTTCTGAATGAAGAACTCCCGTTCTTCATGCCGGATATTGCCCAAACATTGAAAACGATGGATTATAAGAACAAAGATGTGGCGCAGTTCTGCTGCAACAATGGGCGGGAGCTTCTTTCGCTCATGAAGCTTGGCGCACGCTCTGGGACTGGTTTTGATATCGCAGAAAACATCATTTCACAGGCTGCGGAAACTGCCGAAAAGGCGGGTATCTGCAACTGTGAATTTATTGCCTGCAATATTCTGGATATTCCTGGGCAATATCATAACGCCTTTGATTTCATCATGTTCACGATAGGCGCAATTACTTGGTTTGAGGATTTGGGACAGCTTTTTGAAAAGGTGGGCGCTTGCCTGAAACCCAACGGCGTTCTGCTCATTCACGATTTTCATCCTTTTATGAACATGCTGCCCATGCCCGGCGAAGATGGCTTTGATGAAAGTCACTTGAATCAAATTTGTTACTCATATTTTAGAAAAGAGCCATGGGTTGAAAACGAGGGTATGGGGTATATGTCTAAACAATATCAATCAAAAACATTTATGAGTTTTTCCCATACCATGTCTGACATCGTCAATGCCATCAGCCAGTCGGGCTTGCGGATATTCCAATTAGATGAGTATGATTATGATGTGGGACTTTCCGATGCATATGATGACAAAGGATATCCCCTCTCTTTCCTGCTCCTGGCTAAAAAGGCTGGTTAGCTTTCTGCGCCATTAAACTAATCAAAAACAGCTCTTTTAAGAGAAGACATAAAGCATTCTCTTAAAAGAGCTGTAAATCCGTCGGACAGTTATCTTGTCCTAATTGCTTCCTTTTTATAAGCCATCCTCAAAAGTGTAACAGCTAACAAGGAAACAAGCAGACATGTCATTGGCATATTCAGCCATAGGCCGTCCAGTCCCAAAAATCCAAAGGCCAAAAGAACTACGACCGGGATAACAAGTGAAAGGGAAATGGCAATTATAGTGGCATAGCCCGCTTTTCCAATAGCCGATAAGTAGCTTTGTGTGGCAAGAGGTATCCATCGTGTTACGAAGGTAAATGCAAACAAAGACAATGCATGAACGGACATAGCAATCAATTCTAAATCTTCCGCTTTTACGAAGATACTGACAAGGGTTCCTCTGGCAAAGAACAAGACACCTGTCATCATAACAGAAATCAAGGCACACATAGCAAAGCATCTACGTTCAATGGCATATATTCTTTTATGATTTTTCATACCATAATTGTATCCGATTGCCGGCTGCAGGGAATCACAAAGTCCATACAGCAACGGAAGAACCAGACTCTCTGCATACATCAGTACACCGTAAGCAGATACCGCATTGGCTCCACCCAGACGCAGCAGGAACACATTCATAATAATGGAAGTAACACGTCCGGCTATATTATCAAGAAAGGATGGCATACCATTTTTAAGAATGGTTGTTATTATCTTACAATCAAATTCAGGCTTAACAAACCGCAGCTGCAGCTTGCCTCGTATAAATGGCAGAAAGCCCAAAAAAACGCAAACTGCCATACCGATGCATGTGGAAAGGGATGCACCTGCTACTCCCATACGGAAAACTACTAAAAACAGGATTTCCAACACAGCACTGATAACAGACATCAGAACATTCAGCAGCAGACTAAAGCGTACTTTTCCACAGATACGAAGATAATTGTCTACCGCAAACATGATGGTAGTAAATGGAGCACAGAATGCATATACACGTAAATACTGTGATGACATCTCTACAATCTGCTCGTCCGCCCCCATAAACCTTACAAGATGCTCCGCAGATAAGAAAAGGGCAGCTCCAAGTATTGCTCCAAAAACAACAATCATCAGACAGGCGCTTGAGAAAATAACACTTGCTGATTTTTCGTCCTTTTCACCAAGTTTCATCGCTATGGGAACAGAAGAACCAACACCAATTAAGTCCGCGATTGAGAAGTTAATTATAACAAGAGGCATAACAAGGTTTAACGCAGCAAAAGCACCAGAACCTAATATCTTTCCTACAAGTGCTCCATCAATAATCTGATAGAGAGATGAAACCAGCATACTGATAATTCCGGGAATTGCCACATAAGCAAGAAGCTTCGTGGGGGGTGTCTTTTCGTATAAAACTTTATAATCCATAAATTTAATTCCTTCTGTACTTCCTTTTAGTTTATTTACTTATATATAGTATTTATTGATATAGCATGGTTTTTAGCAATTCTGAGATGGGCAGGGAAATCTCTTTTATCTCTGCTTGGGATGTGTTGATGCAAAGATCGTAATTCTCTTTTGCTCCCCATTTATCTCCTGTGAAAAAATTGTAATATTTTGCTCTGCTTTTATCAATTTCCTTTATCTTTCCTTTCATTTGAGCATCAGAAAGATGTTCATTTTCCAATGCCCTCTGCCGGCAGCGCTGTAGACGTGCATTCAAATCAGCATAGACAAATAATCTTAAAGGGTGGTAGTCCTTGAGAATATAATCAGAGCCACGCCCAATTAAGAGGCAGTCACTTTTTTTTGCCAGTTCCTTAATAATATTATGCTGCTCTCCATAGATTTTCGCGTTAAGCGTGAACTGTGGATTCACTGACGTATGAAAGGACCTGCCGATGGTGTTAGGAAAATAGGTAATTGGTACCTTTTCAATGATACTATTTACATATTCCTCTGCCATACCGCTTTTCTGTGCAATTGCTGTAATAATTTCATTGTCGTAATAGGCAATCCCCAGGCTTTCTGCAATACGCTTTCCAAGCTCACGTCCACCACTTCCAAATTCACGGCTAATGGTTATTATTTTATTCATATTTTTATCTCCTTTTTTTCATTTTCCCGGTTTCTAGGAACAAAGTATCTTCTTCCTCAATCTTGAGGGAGAAGATACTTTGCTGCGCCGCGCGCTGTCGCCTCTGCGACTTCTTCCTCTGGCGCGCGCGTGCATCCATCGCGGGGCGTTTTATATTATAGGAAATTACACACTTTCATACTTTAGTATAACAATATCCTTCCTATAATATAAAAATGTACCGGATAAAATATCTGAGCGCACTCAGCATCTTATCCGGTATATCTATTGCGATAGATAACCTCTGATGATTCAAGCTTATTTACTTTTAAGATAACGGTCAGCTTCCATCTGAAGCATACCTTGATAGGCTCTGTTTATTTCTATCATAGCATCACGTTGTGAAGGGCTCATCCTCTGTAAAGCAAACTCCTCCAATTTAAAAACAAAGTCAATATTCTCCTGGGCAAATAAAATACCCTGCTCACTTAGCCTGATATGTTTACTGCGCTTATCCTCCTTAGAAGAAGTCAAAACAACATATCCGCTCTTTTCCAGACCTTTTATTGCAGAATTAACCGTCTGCTTGTTGAATGTCCATTGGTCACAAAGCTCCTTCTGTGTACATTCCCCTTCTAAATCACGCAGGGAATACATAATCCAGAACGAACAATCCGAAAGTCCGCTTTGTTTCGCCAGGTTGTTATATATTGCATCTGTTTCCTTAAAAATTGTATTAATTTCCCGTAGCTGCTGACGTGTCTCTTTCAAAATCTTAACTCCTTTTTTATAATAGTCCGATTTCATACTAGTTAGTATATCTGTGCTGCTATTGAAAGTCAACCTTTTTATTACAAAAAACCGGGAGCCGCTTTTTAAGCGGTTCCCGGCTTGGTATTAAAATACATTTTAATGTTAATCTTCAATTGGATTTTCAATTAATGTTGCTACTCTGAATTCATGTTTATGATCATCGTTTCTGGTTGTAAAATCTTTTAAGAAATGAACATGCCTGCCATCACCCACAGGAATGGCACCAGATGTTTTTCCCTTAAATTCATGGAAATGTTCCTCGTAAAAATCTGTTCTAAATTTGACTTCATGAAAATGGTCGTTTCCAACACGAACCGCTTCCCCTGATACGGTTGCAAATCTATGATTATGAGGGTCTTCTACAGGCTCTGCAATAAACACACTTCCCTGAACTTCGTGTACATGCTTTTGTTCTGAGCCACAACCACAGCCACACTGCATTGATTTCTCTTCAAACATACGCTTAAACTCCTTTTTTAGTATCTATATACTATATGTAGGAAAGCTCATTTGGATAACAGCTTTGAATAGATCAAGGCTCATTTACTTCCTCACATAGGAATTGGTAGATTGCTTCCATGGTTTGTTCTTGTTGGTTTTTTGCAGTAATTTCCCTCTCTCCATCACCCTTCTGGGTTCCATAATCACCAAATCCTGCATGATTTCCACCTGCTATAATTACTTCCTTCCATCCTTTGGGTAGATTTTTTTGATACTCCAAATATTTTTCTCGGTTTAACACACCATCGTTTTCTCCGTATATGGATAAGACCTTTAAATCACTGTCATTTAAGTCTGATGCTGAATACGCTCCCAAAAGGATAATGCCTTTCAGATCCTCACTCTGCCTGGCCCCAAATCCTGCTCCCATTGCACCACCAAGAGAATGCCCCGCCAGAAACCAATTTTCAATCTCGGGATGTTTTTCTATAATCTTCTCGGCTTTACCGCTTCCCAATATAGCCAGATTTCCCGGCATTTTTACCAAATAACAAGAGACTCCTTTTTCTGCCAAAAGGGCCATCATTGATGAATATGCTGTGTATTCTACCTTTGCACCTGGATAAAATATAACTGCTGTATCTGTTATGTTTTCTTTTCCTTCAAAATATAAATTTCCATCTTCACTAACAGCCTGCTGGGCTATTTCCTTTGCACTTTCCTGTGCATGATAGTAATTGCCCAGGAATAAGGCGGCGGAAGCCACGGCCAGAAATATGATGGCAGCAAGTGCTATAAGTATTTTTTGATATTTTCTCATTACTTTTCCTCTTTCATCCATTTTCTATCCCTATTCAATTCGGGGGAAGTCACCATAATAACCAGTTCTTCCAAAGCTGAAACACATGCCACACCACATACGATTCCCACTACAACAGGTAAACTGATTACCTGATATAGGAAAGGAAAACAAAACAGTGCTAAGCCAGCCGCCTTATTCCCATAAGTATGTATAAATGCAATTTCGTGAAACCGTATCATTCCTACCAAAACAGAGGCACACCGAATAACCACAATAAGTCCTAGAATGCCAAGCATCCAACTTTGCCACTCTATGACCGGAATAAATATTATAAGTATTACCACAACAAAAATAACATCAGCAATACTATCAAATAGTGCCCCAAATCTACTGGTAACTTCCCATTTTCTTGCAAAGTATCCGTCTAGTACATCTGTCATTCCACACAGGATATATACTATAACAAAAACGTTTCCTTCCGGTGCAATTAGTAAAAGGCAACAGGATAATGCAATTCTTATCCCTGTAATTAAATTGGGAATCAGCCTTCTAACCTTATCTGACATTACTTCCATTCCTTCCACACCTCTGGCTATACCTCATGACTATTTTAGCATCTCATAGATTCCCAGAAAAATACAGCCTACTCCATAACAAATAATATCCTTTATATCAAATACAGAACCCAATAATATTTGTAAAATTTTATAGTCACCAATCCCCAGCTTATCTATCAGGTTAAAATACTGGGAAACTTCCACCATAGCTGCAAACAGAAATATATAAACTGGTAATGCTCTGCAGCCATCCGGGATTATGATTCTTACTGCAGTATATATCAAAATTACTACTAACACATCTCCCACATATGGTCTGATAAAGGTATCGTGTACAAACAGTGCTATCAATACCTCAATGACCAGAAGTATCAAAAAAATAATGGCATAACTAATTCTTCTTTTTCTTTGGTTTTGTAAGATCATAACTCTCCCCTATCATTCTTTTAATATCACTCACCGGCACCGTCCCATCCAGTATGATGGAACTCCAATGATCTTTATTCAGATGAAATCCCGGCACTACTGACTTATACATACTTCGAAAGAAGTCTCTCCATTCTAAATCACATTTAACATTCACCCATATAAAACCATCTTTCTCGAAAATCCATGCAAAGACCTTCTTATTGACCTTATGGCGCATAACAGTCCAATTAGAATCATGGAAAGGATAGTCTTCGTATATGTCATCTAAATGATTGCAAAAAGCAATTACATCGGCTCTTGTATTCATCCATTGTTCTCCTAACATTTTCATAAAAAACTTTTCTATTATTGTACCACACTCGTACCTGTAATCAATACGTTACATTTTAACAAGGAGACAATACTTTGATAAAGAATCGAATTAAGGTTTTGAGAGCAGAGCGTGACTGGACACAAGCTAATTTAGCTGAATCTGCACAAATAAACATAGGACTAAACCATTGGAATTCCCCTAAAATATAGGTTTCCTCTGATTTAGTCCTATTATCGCACAATCATCTCCATACAGATAAGCATCATTCCCATCTATAATTCCCTCTGGTGTCAAATTGTTGCTATAAATTATTGAAGGCCCATAATATTTCAATCGTTTTATCGTTATAGAGATAGACTGCATCTACAAAGGCTTCCACCATTGCCCGATTCAACTTTTCAAATCCATGAAAATGTTTTTCAATTATCAATTTTTCCAATTCGATATTCTGACTTAACTTTACATCAAGCAATGTCTTTTTCTTCCAATATTCTTCTTTACTTATCTCTCCTGCATGATAAGCTTCCAGTAAATATCTTTTTGCTTCTTTGATTTCCATGCTGCTCTTTTTTCTCTCTCTTAATACTTTTTTATCATTTGCCTGCTGACGTGTACGTCTTTCTTTATCCGCCTCTATCACTTCTTCCACTTGTACAAGTTCTTTCATCTGATTCTTAATCTTCCCTAAAATCAAAGTTTCAAGAATCGCATTGTCGAAACTTCCTTTCAAACAAATATTCTCACTTACGATTTGTTCATAACTACAATAATGATACAGGCAATCTCCAGACAGCTTCATAACACGCATTTTTCTTTTACACCCACCACAATACACTTTTCCTTTTAATGGGTATTTCAAAGAAGAACGGCCATTCTGCTTTATTTTAAAAAAGTTTTTCTGTATCTCATCAAACACTTGTGGATCAATAATAGAATCGTGATGGTTTTCGTATACCTTCCATTCACTTCTCTGTTTTAAAATCACTTTTTTAGAACCAACTTCTGCCTGCTTTGTTTTTCCATATACCATATTTCCAATATAAAACTCATTTGTCAAAATATTTCTTACGGTTCCAGCCTGCCATAATTTAGGCTGAGACAGTATTTCATTTCTCTTCTGGGGTTTCTGTCTGTTTTTAAATTCCAATGGTGTTTCTATTCCTTCGTCATTTAATGTTTTACAAATCGCCATCGTATTATGCCCTGATAAACTTAATTCAAAAATTCTTTGAACCACTGCTGCTTCTTCCGGAACAACCATAATTTCCATCTTATCCTTTGGATTCTTACAATAACCAAATGGAACCAGGCCCGTACTATATTTTCCCATATTTTTTCTTGCCTGTAGAGAACTTTTCACTTTTTCTGATACATCCTTGCAGTAGAAATCTGCAAGGAGACTCTTAAATTCCACATCAATATCAGCTGTCTTCCCAATATAGTTATTACTATCGTAATGGTCTGTTATTGATATAAAACGTACTCCTATAAAAGGAAAAATTTGCTGCATATATGAGCCTAATTCAATATAATCTCTCGAAAAACGTGAAAAATCTTTTACAATAATACAGGCAACTTCCTGCTTCTTTACTTTTTCTAGGAGTTTACTAATGCCCGGACGTTCCATGTTTGTACCAGAATATCCGTCATCATAAAATTCCATAAATTTATATTGTTGAAAATCCTGATGCTTCTGGCAGTATCCGGTAATCAGCAATCTCTGGTTTGTTATACTGTTACTTTCCACCAGATGATTTAATGATATCCTGCTCTCATTATCTTCTACTGATATACGATAATACCCCGCTACAATTTTCTTACTGAGCATTACCATCACCTCCTTGATAGGTTCGGATAATTTCTAATTTACCCTCCTCATACAGGTTAACTCTTTCAACCAGTTCTTCTACTAAATTCCGATTCAACGGGATACATTCTCCTTTTTCTTCTTCAGCAAGAGTTTTAACTTTATCCTTCTTCCTATTGAGTTCCATGATACGTTCTTCATAAAAAACACTATTTCTTTCTCGTTCAGACCGAAATGCCTCATAATCTGCTTTGGTAATCTTTGCTTCCTTATATTCCGTAAACAATTTAATTGCCTTCTTTTTCTGGAGCTGTTTTTGTTTTTCAACCGTATCTATTTCTCTTTGATATTGTTGTATTTTCTTCTCTGCATCCCTTGCCCCATATTTCTCTATGGCTTCTTTGAATACTTCTTTCAACTTGTCATTTAAAACTTTTTCACTAATATACTTTTTACTGCATCTTCTCTCATCCCCATAATAAAATGCTTTACAATAATAGCTATAGTGTCTTTCTTCATCTATACGGCTCTGATTATATACTGATTTTAATTTTCTACCGCAGTCACCACAGAAAAGAAGATTTTGGTATATATTGTCCCCGTTGTTTCCTTGCTGTGTTGGTCTATAAATACGTTTTTTGTCTCTCAGCATTTCCTGAATCTTATTGAAAACCTGTCTATCAATTATGTCCGTATGGGTATTTTCCACTATAATCCAATTTTTTCCATCGGTCTGTGCTACTCCCTTTTTACCTTCAAACAGCCTTGATGAACTTTTCCCCTGAACCAAATCTCCCACATAAACCTGATTGCTAATAATCTTTTTTATTACACCCACAGACCATATAAACAAACTTTCATCACCGCACTGTTTCACATGATGGTATTTGCGATAATCGCTGATACGATGAATTCTTTTCTCATAAAGTTTGTCTGCAATCTGTCTTTCAGATTTTCCCTCTGCATACTGCGTAAAAATCCACCTTACAACCTTCGCGGCTTCTCTATCTATGATTAAGGAACGATTTCCATTTTGTCTTATTATTTTATAACCATATGGTGCAGTAGAGCCATTAAAATTTCCACTTACAGCACTCATGCGTCTGGCAATAACAACCTTTTTGGAAATATCCTTTGCATACATATCATTTACAAGGTTCTTAATGTTCATGGCTAGTTTTCCTTCATCTGAATTCCATGACATGGAATCAAAATGATCTGAAACTGCTATAAACCGAACACCAAGGAAAGGTAGAATCTTTTCTATATAATTTCCTGTTTCAATATAATCTCTCCCGAACCTGGAAAAATCTTTTACTGCAATACAATTAATCTTTCCGCATTTTATATCATCCATTAATCTTTGAAATCCGGGACGCATAAATGTTGTTCCTGATTTTCCCTTGTCAACATAAACATCCACGATAAGTAAATCTGATTCTCTGTTTTGTTTCTCATTGCTCTTCTGGATGTATTGTTTTACAACTTCAATCTGGTTTTCCACGGACTCTGCTTTTTTATCATCGTTATCTACAGAAAGCCGGCTGTATATTCCTACATAATATTCAGTACGGCCTATCTTTTTATGATTCTCTACTTCCCTGTTCTCGTACCTCCTTGCCGTCCTAGCCATTACATCACCTCCTGCCTTTCATAACCTGTAACTTATCAAACATATTACGAAAGCGGAATTCAAACTCAATTTTCTTATTCTCATAAATATAAATATGAGACACTGTTGCTGTAAGCAGCTTTCTGTCTAGTTCATCTATGGTTAGTGATCTTTTCATATCTTCTAACTGTACACCGGCGGCAACACCATACTGAAACATTTCCTTTATTAACTGCTTTTGGGCTGCAACTGCTGATTCTAATTCTTCACACTCCTTTGTGTACATAGAATGATATTCTTCGAATTCTTCTTTTGTAATCAATCCTTCTTTCAGGTCATCATAGAGGCTTATTTTTAATCCATAATATCTTTGGTATTCTTCCTGCAATTTAAGAATCTGTGTATCATATTCTATGAGATGCTCATAGTTAATCTCTAAGTCCTTCAGTCTTTCCATAACGGAATCATATTCCAGCATCAGTGTCGTATATTTTCTTATTTCTGATAATGTTATTCTCTTTAACTGTTCTTCCTTAATACTGTGTCTGCTGCACCCAAGAGATTTATTTTTAGTCTGGCATATGTAAAATGTCTTTTTCTTTTCTTTATATTTATTTACCCTCTTTATCATTGGAGTTTTACAATCGGCGCATATTAAAATTCCACTGAAGAGATTTGCCACTTCTGTATTGTTTGATACTCTTCCATCAAACTTCATTAATTGTTGTACTATTTTGAATTTTTCTTCTGAAATAATTGCTTTATGTGTGTTTTTTACACATATCCATTCACTTTTAGGCTTATTAATTCTCTTGTCTAATTTATAATTAATTTTCTCCTGCTTCCCCTGCACTAAATTTCCGATATATACCTCATTTGCCAGAATTCGTTTTACTGCCACCGCAGACCACTTGCCTTTGGAGATACCTTCAAAACTTGTATGGTAGTTCATACCAATGGAACGTTTATACTCCATAGGAGATAATATGTGCAATGTATTTAATTTTTCTGCAATACCAAAAAGACTCATGCCTTCAATCTTCCAGGCATAAATCTTCTTCACAATATCGGATGCATATTCATCAATAATCAATTGATTCTTGTTTTGGGGATTCTTTTGATAACCATAAGGCGGGAACGCAGATATACATTTTCCTTCTATTCGTTTTACTTTTTGATGAGATTTTACTTTCATTGAAATATCCCTGCAATAACTGTCATTTACAAAATTCTTTACAGGCAAAATCAAAGAGCTTTCTGTCCTATCTGATGTGAGACTGTCATAATGATCTGTCACTGCTATAAACCGTATTCCCAAAGATGGGAAAATCTTCTGAAGGTATTTTCCGGCAGTAATATAATCACGGCCAAATCTTGAAAGATCCTTGGTAATTACACATTGTACCTTACCTTCTCTAATATCCTGCAGCATCCTCTGAAATTCCGGGCGCTCAAAAGTAACTCCAGACCATCCGTCATCCGTATAGATGTCAAAAATCTGCAGATCTTCCTGACCTTCCACATAAGCCTTTAATAATTCTCTTTGACTGCTGATACTATTACTTTCTGTCTTTCCACTGCCAAACGTTCCATCATCTCTGGAAAGGCGAAGATATAAAGCAGTATGGTAAACTTGGATTTTTACTTTATCTGCATTGCTCATACACTTCACCCCTAATACTTTAACTCTGCAACCTGCTCTAAATAAGATTTCATGGCATCCGTAGCCGTATAATCAGTATCACTAAACCGTACATGAATTTCATATTCTTCATTTTTATGATTAAATAAGTTTCCTGTATCCTCTAAAAATTTACCTGCCTTTTCTTCCAAACTTTCTTTTATATCAATTTCAACATCATTTATATCTTTTAATCCTCCCAAATCAACCTTTTACCTCTTTGTACAATTCTTTTTACATTCTATTAGAATTTAGGGATGTCTTATTCATCTTTACAAAGATTTTGCCCCTGGTATCTTATAATAATAGAGCAGTATACCGATGAACTTAATCAGCGGTATACTGCTCATATAATTGGGCTATATAAAATATGTACTAAAGCTTTTTAACAAATTCAGATTTTAATTCCATAGCACCTATTCCGTCTATTTTACATGCAATGTTATGGTCCCCATCAATCAAACGGATATTTTTAACTTTCGTTCCTTGTTTTACAACTGAAGAACTACCTTTTAATTTAAGGTCTTTTATTACAGTAACAGAATCTCCTTCTGCTAAAATATTGCCGTTCACATCTTTCACTACATTTTCATCTGCATCAGATGCTTCCGTTCCCGGCACCCACTCATGCGCACACTCTGGACATACTAATAGCGTTCCATCTTCATAAGTATATTGGGAATTACATTTTGGACAGTTTGGTAAAGTGTTCATATCTAATCTCCATTATCTTTATATTTTGCATACCAGTAAAACGGCATATGCCTTTTTATCTTATCATACATATACCTCAATTGAAACCCTTTTGGACATATCTATCCTTCCTTTTTTAGAATTCTCTTAAATACTAGTAAAAATGTTACGAATGTTATTATGGAAGCAAGGGTATCGGCAATGGGCTCTGCAAAAAATATGCCTTTTACTCCAAAAAATCTTGGCAATACAACGGTAAGAGGAATCAACAAAATAACTTTTCTGAGAAGCGCAAGGAAAAGGGAAACTTTTGCTTGTCCCATTCCCATAAGTGTGGACTGACACCCCAGCTGAACACCAAAGATCCATACACCTGCCATAAATATGGGCATAACTTTTACAACAAGATTTATCAATTCCTGATCCTGTGTAAACATTCTTGCAAATACCGATGGCATTGTAAATGCGGCCAAGGTACACAGACACGTTAATATAAATGTAGTCATAACTGTATATTTAAATGTTTTCTTTACCCGGTCAAAATTCTTAGCCCCATAGTTATAACTTACAATGGGCTGTGTTCCCATGGTAATGCCCTGTACCGGAACAACAAAAATCTGCATGATACTTTGTAGTATCGTCATACTTCCTACATACATGTCGTTCCCATACAACTGCAGTCTACTGTTAAAGACAATATTAATCAGACTTTCTGTGGACTGCATAACAAACGGAGCAATCCCCAATGCACCAATGCTCATCATAATTTTTCTATCAGGTTTCATATTAGACAATTTAACTCTGATACCAGACTTTTTAGATACAAGAAATCCTAATACCCACACTGCACTGCATGCCTGGGAAATTATAGTTGCAACCGCTGCACCTCTTACCCCCATGCCAAGTACAAAAATAAATATAGGATCAAGTATTATATTAATAATTGCTCCCATTAGTATAGAACACATTGCAATTTTTGAATTTCCCTGACATGTAATAAAGGTATTAAGACCTACTGATATCTGTACAAATATCGTACCGCAAAGATATATTTCCAGATATTGCATAGCATATACAATCGTATCGTCACTGGCGCCAAATGCATATAAAATAGGTTTTTTAAAAACCATGAACACAGCAGTCAGAATTACTGCAAAAAATAACAGCATCGTAAACGCATTAGACAAGATTTTTTCAGCTTTGACTCTATCTCCTTTTCCCAGTTCTATTGCAGCAAGAGGTGCACCCCCTGCACCTGCAAATGCACTGAACGCTGATATTAACATAACAATTGGAAAACATATTCCAAGACCGGTAAGGGCTGTTGCTCCTGTCTCTGGTATATGACCTATATATATTCGGTCTACAATATTGTACAAAACATTCACTATTTGGGCCACTACAGTTGGTATGGCCATACTAAGTATAAGCCTTCCCAATGGGGCTGTACCCAATTTTCCATCACTTTGCAAACTCACAATAACACTCCATTTCTATATTTCATCTAAAATATTATAAGACCCTACAAAAAGTTAACATAATCTTTATTATACTACATATTTCCACCCAATAGTATATCTTTTAACCTTATTATAACCCCATCCCCCCACTGCATTAAGAGCGAACAGCTGCCCGTTACAAAGGGCGTTGCCATAGAAG
>CAZUKR010000019.1:0-31565 GCA_964620885.1 uncultured Eubacterium sp. | reverse complement strand
TCAAAGTAATCTTTAAATGCTGTCTGGAAACTTTCATTCAATCCCTGATCATAAGGAGAAATGTTACTCATATCAATCGTAGGCGCTGTTTCTGCAAATAATTTAATATGGTTCTGTCCGCCTAAGAAATCAGATGCAAAATCGCCGGATGCAAGTTCTGTCATTGCTGCCTGATTGTTGGTATAGTCCTGTGTATCTTCTGTAATCTTCTTCATATTGTCTTTATCACATGTCATACGGTACATAATATCTTTTACTAAGGAAGCATTGTCGGTTCCTGTTGCACCGCAAATCCATGTTCCGCCCCAGTAATAGCTTTCTGGCCCCTGGCATACTGCGTAATCTCCAAAGATACCATTTCCAACTTCCAACTTTCCGCCTTCTTCTTCTGGTGTTTCCAGAGCGTTCTTTAACAGTGTAAAGTTAATTCCCCATGTAGAATAAAAGAATCCGAATACGTTTCCTTTTGGTCCCTGATCTGCTGCCCAGCCGTCATCCCAAAGAGATGTCTTATTGTTATATTCATTCTCTGTATATGTCTTTGTCTGGTCTACCCAGCGCATCAATTTGTCATCCACTACAATTTTATTTTCTGCATCTACCCATGGTGCACTTACATTATTAGAAAACGTTCTGTAGGAATCATCATATCCAGATAACATTTTGTAGCCTTTGTCTGCTGCCTGTTTTGCAACTTTATCAAAATTATCCCAGCTAGACAAAGCTGCCTGCACTTCTTCTGGATCATCTGTTCCCAATACATCTTTTGCAACGGAGCGTCTGTAGGCAAAAAGTCCTGGTGTTGCCTGCCATGAAACAGCCTTTAATGCTTCATTGGAATCTGTTACAATTTCCTGTGTGTATTTATACTGATCTGCAATATCACTTTCTGTCAATCCCAAATCATTGATAACATCCAGGGTATAATCTGTATCTACATATTTCAGCGCGTAGTCTGCTTCCATCAGGAAAATATCAATCTTATCATCTGACGCTGCACCTTCCTGAGCAAGAAGTGTTTCATCCAGCTTATTCTGATAAGCATTTTCCTCACTTGGTGTAATAACCCATTTCACTTCTACGTCATCCGGTACCAGGTCTGATGCATATTTATTGAATAGAGTCTGGAATTCTTCATTCCAACAGTAAATATTTAAAACCTTTCCCTCTTCACCGTCTGATACTTTCGCATCATCCGCATCATCCTTTCCATTTTCCTCCTTCTGAGTATCTTTTTTTGAATCTGATGTGTCCTCCGTATCGGATCCACATCCTGCCAGCATAGTCACTGCCATGCTCAGACATAGTAACACACTTACTAATTTCCTTTTCATCGTAAAATCCTCCTCCTTAAAATAATAGATGATTAATGTGCGGGGATACTTCCTACAGACTGTCCTGTTACAAGTTCCCCATCTATAACAACTCTTTCAATAAGAGCCGTTTTCGGTTTTTCAATCTGGGATATGAGATGGTCTGCCGCTGTCTTTCCAATTAGAGCTGTATTCTGATGAATCGTCGTTAATTTTGGACGAAGCATCTGAGATATCTTGGTTCCATCATATCCTGCCACTGAGATATCTTCCGGTATACGGAGTCCTGCTCCATTTATTACGTTTAATCCTCCAATCAGGGAGGTATCGTCCGGATAGATAATACATGTAGGCCGTTCTTTTAATTTCAACAGCTTCCTTGTCTGTTCTGCTGTGTTTTTTGTCTCAAGATAATTGGCTTCCCTTACATATTCATCTGGTATCTCCAATTCAAGTTCTTCCACAATCCGGTAAAAACCAGCCAGACGTTCCTTCGTAACAAAGGAATAGTTCTGTCCATGGATATAAGCAATTTTCCGATGTCCCTTTTCATATATGTAACGTACCAGTTCCTCTATGCCTTTTACATTATTGGAACTTACCGCAGTACAGTTCTGGTGAAGGTAGTCGATGGTAACCACCGGTATTCTGCTGTTATTCATCAGTTCCTGTACGCTTGGATTATTAAAATCCACACATACAATTACAACTCCATCAAAATTCCGGTAACGACTATGTTCTAAATAAGACATCTGCTGCTTCTCCGAATGTGTATTGATAAAGGTAATATCATACCCAAGGCTTTCCGCCTCTACCATAATTCCATCCAATACGCCTGAAAAATATTCATGAGTCAGACCACTTTGGGCATCATCCCGAAAAAGAACTCCAATATTGTAAGAACGTTTTGTCTTGAGGGCTCTGGCTGCCGAATTAGGAAGATAGCCCATTTCGTCTGCTGTTTTCTTGATTCTCGCCTTCGTCTCTTCTCCAATATCTTTCTGATTATTCAGTGCCTTACTAACTGTAGCTGCTGACACTCCGCATTCCCGGGCTATATCTTTTAATGAAATCATCTTGTACTCTCCTTTAACAACCCATCAATTGTTTTACTTAATCGTTTTCGTACTCTTACTATATGACGTTTTCGAGTAAAAATCAACTGTTTTTTATATTTTTTATATTATTACCATTTTTGCACCTTCTTTTTTGTTCATTTTGTACAACTACTTTTTAAGAACTTCCTTATTAAAAATGATTAACTACCAAATTAAGTTTTTCCTTCTATTAAGCATATTGTCTATATTCTCTTTACTTTTTTGTTTAAACCGCTGATTTTACCTTATACATCAACTTTCTCATTGCTTTTTTCTTTTTTTTGCTCTATACTCAAATCACAATTTAGTTTACTTAATCGTTTTCGTAATTGTGTAAACTATTGGAATAGTTATAATATTCAGAACTTTTCTATTATTATATTCTTAGGAGGCTTTTTATATGAAATTTGGATACTTTGATGACACAAATAAAGAATATGTCATCACTTCACCTCAAACTCCGCTGCCATGGATTAACTATCTGGGAAACAAAGATTTCTTTTCCCTTGTTTCCAATACTTGCGGCGGATACAGTTTCTATAAGGATGCAAAACTACTGCGCCTTACCAGATACCGTTATAACAACGTACCTTATGACAGCAATGGACACTACTATTACATAAAGGACGGAGATACCATCTGGAATCCGGGATGGATGCCATGCAAAACAGAACTGGATTCCTACCGCTGCCGCCATGGACTTGGCTATTCAACCTTTGAAAGCAGTAAAAATGAACTTTCTGCTTCTTTGACCAACTTTGTTCCTATAGGTGATTCCTGTGAAATCAATAAGCTGACCCTTACCAATACTTCTAAAACGGTAAAACAGATTGATTTGTTTTCTTATGTGGAGTTCTGTCTATGGAATGCAATGGACGATATGACCAACTTCCAGCGTAATTTCAGCATAGGAGAAGTGGAAGTCCACGGTTCTGAAATTTATCATAAAACAGAATACCGGGAACGGAGGAATCATTATGCCGTCTTCGCTGTCAATGCTCAAGTCAGCGGATTTGATACGGATCGTGATACCTTTTTAGGTGCTTATGGGGAAAATTCTGCTCCTGCTGTGGTTACTTCCGGTGAATCCGGCAATTCCATTGCCAGCGGATGGTCACCTGTTGGTTCTCACCATTTGAAAATGACACTTGAACCTGGGGCATCTAAAGATTTCATTTTCGTTCTGGGATATGTAGAAAATAAGCAAGAAGAGAAATGGAGCGGCTTAAATGAGATTAACCGTGATCCGGCTCTTGCTCTACTGGATAAATTTAACACCGTGGAAAAGGCAGATCTTGCACTGAAGGAACTTGCCTCATACTGGGAAGATTTGCTTTCACATTTTTCTGTTTCTTCTGAGGAAACAAATATGAACCGCATGGTAAATATCTGGCATCAGTATCAGTGTATGGTAACCTTTAATATGTCCCGCTCTGCTTCCTACTTTGAATCCGGGATTGGAAGAGGTATGGGATTTCGTGATTCCTGTCAGGACTTACTGGGCTTTGTACATTTGATTCCGGATCGTGCAAGAACACGTATCCTGGATATCGCTGCTACCCAGTTTGAAGACGGCAGTGCCTACCACCAGTATCAGCCTCTGACTAAAAAGGGGAACGCTGACATTGGCAGTGGCTTTAACGATGATCCTCTCTGGCTCATTGCCGCTGCGGCTGCCTACCTCAAAGAAACCGGAGACTACTCTATTCTGGAGGAAAGCACACCTTATGACAGTGATCCTTCCAAAGCAACAAGCTTTATGGAGCATCTCCACCGCTCCTTCCATTACACCATGACACATCTTGGTCCTCATAATCTGCCATTGATTGGCCGTGCTGACTGGAATGACTGCCTAAACCTCAACTGTTTCTCAACAGAACCGGGAGAATCTTTTCAGACCTTTGGTCCTTCCGAAGGACCTGTTGCTGAATCTATTTTTATTGCAGGTATGTTTGTCCGCTATGGAAAAGATTATGTTGATATTTGCCGTCTCCAAGGCTTGACGGAAAAAGCTGATTTGGCAGAAAAAGCTATTGCTGATATGGAACAGGCAGTGATAGCTGCGGGATGGGATGGAGAGTGGTTTCTCCGTGCTTATGATGCCTCCGGTAACAAGGTTGGATCCAAGGAATGCGACGAAGGAAAAATTTTTATTGAACCTCAGGGATTCTGTGTTATGGCTGAAATCGGAAAAGATCAGGGACTGTGCCAGAAATCTATGGAAGCAGTGGAAAAATATCTGGATACCAAATATGGTATCGTACTGCTCCAGCCCTGCTATACCAAATATCATGTTGAGTTAGGTGAGATAAGCTCTTACCCAGGCGGCTATAAAGAAAATGCCGGTATCTTCTGTCACAACAACCCTTGGGTTTCCATCGGGGAAACTGTGATTGGAAGAGGAAACCGTGCATGGGATGTATATACAAGAACTTGTCCTGCTTATTTGGAGGATATCAGTGAGATTCACCGCACAGAACCTTATGTATATTCTCAAATGATTGCCGGAAAAGATGCTGCTAATTTCGGAGAAGCCAAGAACAGCTGGCTCACTGGTACTGCCGCATGGACTTTCTTAAATGTGTCTCAGTTTATTTTGGGAATCCGTCCTGATTATGACGGACTGATGATTGATCCATGTATTCCGGATAAATTAAATGGTTTTAAAGTAAACCGTACATTCCGTGGTATTCACTACCAGATTGAGGTACAGAATCCTCAAAAGATTCAGAAGGGCATTGCAAAACTTATGGTAGAAGGAAACGAAATTTCCGGAAATACCATCCCTTATGATAATACTATGGTAGGGAAAACAGTTCAAGTAACTGCTGTTATGGGATAGAATCTGCATTTTTTAGGGGCAGGAAATTTGATATTCTCCTTATGTATATACTGGAAATGGGAATCACATAGACCGTGATTCCCATTTCTAGTATCGCGAGGAGCCATTGGCTTTATTTCCCGCCCCCTTATATGTTTTAATTCATAATAACCTTCAACAAATTCTTTATGGAAAACAATTCCTCTTTTCTCATCATATCTTCCATGATGCCAAGATTCAAATCGGAATGTTCCAATTCTCTGGAATATCTGTAAGAAATATCTACTATCTCAGAAAAATCCATCTGATTTCCTTTTTCTATCCAGATTGCCATCATCCATTCCTGTATCAGCAGTGTACTCACCACCGCCATCTTCATTTTGGCATAAGCTTCTTCATCATATACTGCTCCGCAAAAATAGGTAAACAAAAAGTACACCATCAACTGTTCCAGAACTGTCTCCTTATAGTATTCCGTCTCTTGAAAGAGACGCCTTTTCGTCTGATACCAGATATTTCCCCGCCCAAATAAGAGTTTACGAAATGTTTCCACTGTCTCAGGAAATTGGGGATTTAATATTTCAAGACGTTTTAGCGCTTCCATCATATCATTTAGAATATACATTCTTTCCTTTTCGTATCCTTTATAACGTTTCTGTCTTTTTTCCAGCTGCTGTTCTGCATCTGCTCCACCATATTTTTCAATGAGCTGGTCTATCTGGAAGATTTCCTGATTCCTGATTCTCCTTTGCATATCATGTGTAAACCCAAGAGCCGTTCCCATCCGGTATTCAATAGAATAGTTCCGATCCTGGAGCAATTCCAATAGAAATGTTCTGGCATCCATCAGTTTATCAAATAGAAAAAAGTCAAACTCCTCATATTCTTCCTGATACATCTTCTTTTCTTTTGTAATAAAACGTACTCTTTCCTGCCTTTTTAATATAATTTCTGCGGCCTCCGGACAAGACAGGGATAAGGATATTTCTCTAAGATTTTCAAATTCTTCTATATGTCTGGGATAGCGTCTGCAAGTATCACAAAAAAATGTTTCTCCCAGTTCTGTACAAATATCACAAAGATTCTCTTCGTTTAAGAATGCGCATCTTCCTTCTTTTTGATAGAAGGTTTTTTCTCTCCAGTCAATCTGCTTCCACAGACGTCTGCCAAAGCCACCGGGAACTTTTTCATATTTCTTCAGGGTATTATCATCAACAACAATTCCCCAGCCTGCACAGCAGGTATCTTTACATTTATCTGCACTGCATGAAAATTCTTTATAATAATTTGGATATGTAATCTGCATTTTTTACTCTCCTGCCTTTTGCATTTGCTTTATTATAATACAAAATCCCCGAATACTCCATTCTTTCTAAAAAGCAGGATGTACAAGGATAGTTGGAGAAATAAAAATGTGCTATAATTTCCTTAAGTAACAAGTCATTAAATTTAAGGTTGGAAAGCGAGGTATTTATATGAAAAAAAAGCTGTTGGTATTAGCATTACCAGTAGGATTGATAATCGAAGGCGCATATTTAGTTGTAAATCGCTTTTTGGTTAGATTGCCGGACATTGTGGCATATCCTATACTTATAATAAGCATAGGGTTAATGGTGACTGGACTTGTATATAACGGATACTGTTTTGGTAAGCATAAGAATCCTTTTGATTTTAAATAAGATATCAAGAAATCACAACATTTTTTGACAATTTCTTTTTCCTCCAGAGGAACCTGGACAATCCAATAAGAATACCATAAATTAAAATATATTCGGTATCATAATATGTTAGCATTTATTTTAGAAATTTTCTTACTGGTAACTGCTTTATCTGTAGATGCTTTTGCTGCCAGTTTTGCATACGGGGTCAGCCGCACCCGGATTCCTCTATCTTCTCTCTGTATCCTGTCTTCTATTTCCAGCCTCATCCTTGCCTTTTCTTTGCTGGCTGGAAATCTGTTAACCGGCTTTCTTACCTCTGAGCAGACGCGCCAAATCAGCTTCATCGTGCTGCTTTTGCTGGGTCTGGCTAAACTCTTTGACCGCTCCTGCTGTGCTCAGGCAGACAAGGCTGATAAAGACAAGGATAAATTACTTTCACCCACAGAAGCTGTTTCACTTGGACTGGCACTTTCCATCGACAGCGCGGCCGCAGGAGTGGGCGCAGCATTACTTCCCTCCTGCATTCCAGCTGCTATTATTGCTTCTTTCTTTACTGGTATCTTGGCCATTCTGGGGGGCAGTTTTCTAGGAAAAGCACTTTCCCTCCATATCCAGAAAAATCTGTGCTGGGTCAGCGGAGTGCTTTTAATACTCCTGGCTTTCATGAAGCTTTTTTGACCCCAGCCCCGTGAAAAACACCAATAGCTCGTGAGCTAAAAGAGGCATCGCTGCCAATATGAGAAGCTTTATCCATTCTCCGGAAGATAATGCACAGGTTCCGAATGCGTTTACAAAATAGGATACCTCTGTTACCATCAGCTGCAGTCCGATTCCGACTACAAATGCAGCTATCATGAGTTTATTACCCAAATGATTTATGGAAAAAATAGAGCGTTCCACATCCCGCATTCCAATGGCATGAAAGAGCTGTGACATTCCTAACACTGTAAAAGCATAGGTCTGGCATCTTCCCAAGATATCTTGATTCAGCAGCATCAACCGCAGGTTTTCCAAATTCAGTTCTATTCCCTGCGAAAGCATCATCTGAATGGGCAAGTGAAGAAAGGCCGTTGTACTGATTACTGCAATTAACACACCATAAAAAATAGTACAATTCAGTCCGCCTCCCGCAAACAGGCTTTCTGATTTTGCCCGGGGCGGACGATTCATATAATTCCTGTTGTCCTCCACATCAATGCCCAATGCCAACGCCGGAAGGGAATCTGTAATCAGATTAATCCAGAGGATATGACTTGGTTTTAAGGGAGCAGCCAGTCCCATTGCCACCGCTGCCAGCATGGTTATAATCTCCCCAAAATTGGAAGACAGCAAAAACAAAACCGATTTTTTTATATTTTCATAGATACTTCTTCCCTGAGCAATTGCTTTTGTAATGGTGGCAAAATTATCATCTGTCAGTACAATATCTGCGGCACTTTTTGCCACATCTGTTCCTGCCATGCCCATGGCAATTCCAACATCTGCAGATTTCAGCGAAGGTGCATCATTTACCCCATCGCCTGTCATTGCCGCAATTTCTCCCTGAGCCTTATATGCAGAAACGATACGCACTTTGTGTTCCGGTGACACATGGGCAAATACCCGCAGCTTGGGCAGTTTTTCCAGAAATGTCTTATCATCCATCTTCTGAAGTTCTTCCCCTGCAAGGCATTGCTCTGGCTTCTCTGCAATCCCCAATTCTTTGGCAATGGCAAATGCAGTATCACTGCGGTCACCTGTTATCATAATGGTCTTTACACCAGCATGGCGGAATTCTTCCACCGCCTTTCCAGCTTCCGGACGGACTGGATCTGCCATACCTGCCATTCCAATAAATACCAGCTCTTTTTCTTTTAGGCTTCCACCCTTGGTACTCATCCCCAGAGCCAGCACCCGCAATGCATTTCCTGTAAATTCTTTTAGAATCCGCTGGATTTTTTCCCGATGATTTCTAGTCATGGGGATATCTTTTCCATTTATACGGATACGGCTGCACCGTTCCAGTATTTCATCGGGAGACCCTTTAGTATAGGATACATAACCACTTCCATCTTTATGAAAGGTAGACATCATTTTTCTCTTAGATTCAAAAGGGATTTCATCCTTTCTTGGCATTTCTTTTTCCAATTCTTCCCGTTCTATGCCAAAAGCTGCCCCCATATCCAGAAGTGCCAGCTCCGTGGGATCTCCAATCCTGCTTCCATCTCTGATAGAAGCATCATTACATAAGGTAAATCCATTCAGAAAATCCTTGTCATGTGAACCATGCAGTGCATTCGTTTCACAGACTCTGCCGCCAGTATAGCATTTTGCCACTGTCATTCTATTTTGCGTCAATGTCCCTGTTTTATCAGAACATACAACACTGACACAGCCAAGTGTCTCTACGCTGGGAAGACGTTTTACAATGGTGTTCACCTTTACCATTCTGGACACACTTAAGGCCAGAACCATGGTAACAATAGCAGGCAGACCTTCGGGAACCGCCGCCACTGCAAGAGAAATGGCCGTTATGAGCATTTCCATAATATCCCGCTTCTGAAGCACCGCAATCAGAAACAATAATACGCATAGAAGCACAGAAACTCCGCTGAGAAGTTTTCCAAGGTCTGCAAGCCGTTTCTGCAGCGGTGTTGTTTCCACCGGAGTATTCTGTATCATCCTGGCAATCTTTCCGATTTCCGTTTCCATACCAATAGAAGTAACGACTCCTTCTCCTCTGCCATATGTAACATTGGTGGACATGTAAGCCCGGTTGTTTTTCTTTATGTCTTTCATTACCGGAACAGATTCCCCGGTCAGCGCTGCTTCTTCTATCTTTAAATTTACTGCCGACATTAGTTGTAAATCCGCGGGAACCTGTCTTCCAGCCTCCAGACACACAATATCTCCCGGTATCAAATCTGCTGCCGGTATCTCCTTTATATGCCCTCCCTTTTTTACCAGGGCTTTGGGGCTTGTCATTTCTTTTAGCGCCTCTAAAGCTTTCTGGGCTTTTCCCTCCTGTATTACACCTACAACTGCATTTACCAGAATAACTGCAAAAATAATCATCATATCACTGAATTCTTTCAGCAGCAAAGAAATTGCTGCTGCAACAAACAGTATAAAAATAAGAGGATCATTCAGTTGTTCCAGAAAACAGGTAAATGCAGATTTATGCTGTTCATCCTCCAGCACATTCTTTCCCCGCAGTCTCTCTCCTTCTGTTATTGTTCGCTCTGCCATACTTTCCTCCCTTTTTTCTGTTTTACTTTCACAGAATATGAGGACAGGCAGATATTTATGACTGAAAGCTGTAAAACCATCATATTATAATTATCAGCATATATTAGTTATTATTATGAAGGAGAACATCGCCATGATTATTTATACCGTACGCCCAGGAGATACCCTTAGCAGCATTGCATCCCGGTATGGTATCTCTATTGATACTATTGCCTATGATAATCAAATCCCTTATCCCTATGCCCTTGTTATAGGAGCATCTCTGCTATTGTCTCAGGCTGACTCTGTTCTGGTCCCAGAAGATATCCTTGTTTCTGACTCCAGCCGCTCTGTCTACTCGGGAGGTTATGCCTATCCCTTTATCAGCCCCTGGGTTTTGGAACAGACACTTCCTTATCTGACGGATCTTTTTATTTTTTCTTACGGCTTCACCTTGGAAGGCGCCTTAGTTCCCCCTGCTCTGGATGATACTTTTATGATTACCCTTTCCAAAAATTACGGTGTTGCTCCTATTTTAACTTTAACTCCTTTCGGACCGGATGGCATGTTTAACAATTATTTAATTACAACCGTAGTAAATAACGCGGCTGCCAAACAGAGGCTGATAGGGGAACTGGCAGGGCAGATAACAGAGCGGGGGTTTGAGGGGGTTGATATTGACTTTGAATATATTCTGGCAGAGGACCGGGTTCCTTTTGCCGAATTTGTATCAGAAGTGCGTTCAGCCATCAATGCACTTGGCTATCCTGTTTCGGTTGCTCTTGCACCGAAAACATCTGACAGTCAGGCTGGTCTTCTTTATGAAGGAAAAGATTATGCTCTGCTGGGAGAAGCCGCTGATTATGTACTGCTTATGACTTATGAGTGGGGGTATACGTATGGCCCGCCCATGGCAGTTGCCCCTCTGAATAAAGTACTGGAAGTGGTGGAATATGCCCTTACTAAAATCCCTGCCGCAAAAATCAATCTTGGCATTCCAAATTATGGCTATGACTGGACACTTCCTTTTATCCGGGGAACTTCTGCGGCCAGAAGCATTGGAAATGTAGAGGCGGTACAGATTGCAATTGCAAACAATGCAGAAATCCAATTTGATACTACTGCACAAACTCCTTTTTTTACTTATTATCAGAACGGTGCTGTCCATGAAGTCTGGTTTGAGGATGCGCGCAGTATTCACAGTAAATTTGGATTGGTACGTGAATACGGCCTCAGAGGAATGAGCTATTGGCAGATTATGCGGCTCTTTCGTGCGAACTGGGTGTTGCAGGAAGGGGAGTTCCGCCTCCAGTAATTCAAAAATCATATTCATAATACCCATAGAATAAGATAAATAGATGAAAATATCATTTAAAATGCTCCCATTTAGCCAGAATTTATCGAGAGCAAAGGAGGACGAATCGTAATGGCAACAGGTTATTTAGTTATGCAGGCACGTACTGCCGAAAATGCTGTACCCATAGAAGGTGTGCGGGTCAGAGTTATGGATTACCAGAATAATGTGCTCTACGAACTGACCACAGATGAAAATGGAGAAACCGGAAATATTTCCCTGCAAACCGTGGATAAACGTTTTACACTGGACCCTGCCTACACCGGTACTCCCTACGCCATCTATAACGTAGAAGCAGAGGCCCCCGGCTTTAACACCTTATATATTACCGGGGTACATATATTTGACGGTGAAACTGCATATCAGCCTCTCCCCTTAACCCCCATGCGGGAAAATCAGAGAGTCCCCGGAAGAAATCAGATTTCCATTGGAAAGCATGCCGTAGAAATGAATGAACAGCGGAATCAGGAAGGCCCCCTTATCGAACCTGTTATTTTACGTCAGGTTGTCATTCCAAATCCAATTACAGTACATCTTGGCAGACCTTCTGCTTCTGCATCCAACGTGCAGGTATCTTTTACTGATTATATCAAAAACGTTGCCAGCAGTGAAATTTACCCTACCTGGCCTGCGTCTGCCCTTAGGGCAAACATCTATGTTATTATTACCTTTGCTCTAAACCGTGTATTTACAGAATGGTACCGCAGCCGGGGATATAATTTTGACATTACCAACAGCACCGCCTATGATCAGGCTTTTGTATATGGACGGACAATTTACGAATCCATAAGTAAGATTGTAGATGAAATCTTCAATCAATATATCCGCAGACAAGGACATATTGCACCATATTTTACCTCTTTCTGCAATGGAACTACTGCAACCTGTGCCGGACTTTCCCAGTGGGGTACCGTTACACTGGCTAATCAGGGGCTGGCTCCCTTGCAGATTCTCCGGTACTACTATCCGGATGATATTGAAATTGCGGAAACAAATATTATTACGGATATCGTTGTATCCTATCCTGGAACAGCACTCCGCGTAGGCAGTGTAGGTCTGGATGTTCAGACAATCCAGACCTATCTCACCAGGATACGACGCAATTATCCTGCCATCCCTGCCATAACGGATGAACCGGGAGTATTTGGTTCCAGCACCCAGGCAGCCGTATCAAAATTTCAGCAAATCTTTCAACTGACTGCTGATGGCATTGTAGGAAAGGCAACCTGGAATAAGATTTCCAGCTTATATACCGCTGTGGCAAAATTGGCAGAACTGGACAGTGAGGGAACTGCTCTGGGTATTGGAACGGTTCCTCCTAACTCCGTTCTGGGCTGGGGTTCCAGAGGCATGGATGTAATTACGCTGCAATATATTCTAAGCTTTATCAGTGAATACTACCCCACCATCCCTCAGTTAACACAAAACGGTACCTTTGACAATCTTACCTACCAGTCTGTCATTGCTTTTCAGCAGATGATGGGATTGACTCCCGATGGGGTTGTGGGACCTTCCACCTGGAAAGCTCTCTATGAAGCCTATTGGGGCATTATAGAAAACACCGGACCAGGAACCGGAGTATTTGAATATGTCGTTCGTCCCGGTGATACCCTGTGGCTTCTTGCACAGAAATACAATACCACGGTAGATACCATTAAGAACTTGAATGGTTTAACCAGCGATACGATTAATGTTGGGCAGGTACTGCAAATCCCTTCTGGAACCGGATCATCTAACTTTAATTACACGGTTAAATCGGGAGATACCTTATGGCTCCTTGCACAAAAATACAGCACCACGGTGGATGCTATTAAAAATCTAAATAATCTAACCAGCGATACGATTAATGTTGGGCAGGTATTACTGATTCCCATTAGTACATCGTCTTCTGATATCTATCCTGACAGCTAATATTTTATTCTGCAGCACAAAACACTGCGCCAGCAAGATTACTCGCTGGCGCAGTGTTTTGTCCTATCCCAAGAATTTTCTTGCACCTGCTTTTCTTTTACAGTATAATCATAAACAAAAATACCAAAGGAGAAATCCACATGAAAAAAACAACTAAATTTTTATACATACTACTATGCATGGCTCTGTTTCTTACCAACGCAATGTTTATTGCCGGCTGCTCACATACAGACACAAAGAATCCAGATTTATCCTCTGGTACAGTATCCGATGAGCCTCCTCTCACGGAAAACAATTCAAAGGATTCAGAAACGCCCTCTCCCGTCCCTTCCCCGGTTTCAGCCTCTATTACCTGCTCTAACTCCTGGGAAGAGAACGGTCAATCCTTTGCTCAATACGATATTACCATTCTAAACAGTGGAGACAGTGATGTTACTGACTGGATTTTAACACTTTCTGCTGCAGAAGATGTAGAAATTTCCCAGTCCTGGAACTGTAATATTGAAAAGTCTAAAGACGGTAATACCCTTACCTTAACGCCTGTCTCCTACAACACTTCCGCCTCTGCCGGTGGAGAGATAACAGGAATCGGCATGATTGTGTCACCTTCTGACAGTCTGTCAGTAAAGACATTAGATGTCACCACCGCAGATGGGGAATCGGCTGTTATCAATACGCCCCAGCAAACTTCCAATGAAGAGACAAAAAAGCCTGTCCCTCCTGCTACGGATGCAGTGGGCGCCCTTCAGGTATCCGGAACACAGCTGGTGGATGAGACCGGTAATCCGGTACAGCTTCGCGGGGTCAGTACCCATGGTCTTGCCTGGTTTCCCCAATATGTGAATTACGATACATTTCAAACCCTTCGGGATGACTGGGGAACGAATGTTATCCGCCTTGCCATGTACACGGAAGAATACGGCGGCTACTGCAGCGGAGGCGACCGTTCCCAGTTAAAACAACTTATTGATGACGGGGTACAGTATGCCACTCAATTAGGGATGTATGTCATTATAGACTGGCATATTCTCAATGAC
Organism: uncultured Eubacterium sp.; assembly: GCA_964620885.1. Taxonomy (GTDB): domain Bacteria; phylum Bacillota; class Clostridia; order Lachnospirales; family Lachnospiraceae; genus Petralouisia. The sequence continues at coordinate 17,164 of CAZUKR010000019.1, read as the reverse complement.
GGTAATCCCAATACCCACAAATCTGATGCTATTGACTTTTTCCATGAGATGTCTGAAAAATATGCAGATTACGATAATGTACTTTACGAGATTTGCAACGAACCTACCAATTCTCCCTGGGACAGTGTTATTAAGCCTTATGCCGAGGAAGTCATATCTGCCATTCGGAATAATGACAGTGATGCCGTCATCCTCGTAGGCACCAATACATGGTCCCAGGATGTGGATCAGGTACAGGGGAATCTGCTGAGTGACAGCAATGTTATGTATGTACTTCATTTTTATGCCGCTACTCATGGGGATTCTCTGCGCCAAAAATTAACCACTACATTAAACGCAGGTATTCCGGTATTTGTCAGTGAATGTAATATCTGCGATGCCTCCGGCAACGGCGGGATTGACACTACCTCCGGAGATGCATGGCTAAAACTATTGAATGAAAACAACATCAGCATTATTGCCTGGAATTTAAGCAATAAAGAGGAAAGTTCTGCTTTACTGAAATCCAGTTGTTTCAAACTCAGTGGCTGGACAGAAGACGATTTGACCGAGACAGGAAAATGGTTTCGAAATGCCATTTCCAACTAGAGTTTTAAAGAATGTCTCCACTCTTCTTAAAATATAAGAAATGGTCACTTCTAACTACTCTGCCCAGTTAATGGATATCATCACCCTTAAAATTCAGAATTCTACCATTGGTTTACCTCCAAATAAACTTATAGACGGTTGTAATTTCACCCATTTTCCTGTATTTTTAAATTAGCTCAAACATCCATTACATAAATAAAACAAAAAAGGCGGTATATTAGATGAATGAACAAAAAATAGGAGCTTTTATACAACAGCTCCGAAAAGAAAAAAATATGACTCAAAAAGAATTGGCAGGGGAACTTAATATTACTGACAAAGCAATATCAAAATGGGAACGGGGATTAAGCTGTCCAGACATTTCTTTAATTATTCCACTTGCAAAACTCTTAGATGTTTCCACAAGTGAATTATTAAATGGAGAGAAGGAAAGCGAACCCCTTCAGGAAAAAGCAGAAAATATTATTGAAGAAACTCTGGTATATTCTGATAGAAATACCAAAAATAAATTAGGACGTATCAAGGAATATATTTTGATATTTCTATCTGCAGCCTTTCTTCTATCTATCGTTATTTGTGTTATCTGTGATTTTAGCATTACCGGGAATCTAACATGGTCTCCCATTGTCATTATTTCCCTTGTTTTTAGCTGGCTGTTGTTTCTGCCATTTCTAAAAGCCAAGAAGAATTTTATAAGATATACGCTCCTTATACTAAGTCTGACTATTATACCTTACCTGGTGCTTTTAGGACTTATTTTGAATGTTTCCATGGTATATACGCTAGGCTCTTGGATTTCCGCCCTTTCTATTATCGAATTATGGTGCGTTTATGGGGTATTCTTTAAATTACGTTATAGAAAATTATGTGCATGGGGAATTTCTTTGCTAATTACGATTCCTTTTTGCTGGGGGATTGAATATCTGATTATCCGTTTTGTCCAATACAATAAAGCAAATAATGCTGATAATATTATAAACATTATTTGCCTGCTGGTTCTATCCATCATCTGTTTTGGAACTGATTATGTATTGGCACATAGAGAAAAATAGACTTTAAAACAAAGCGCCTTCCCCCTCAAGACTGAGAGGGAAGGCACTTTGCTGTTATCCCTAGTACAACTTCATTATTTAAGCTTTTATAGCCCATCTCATCTTTGTAGACCGGGCACGAGGATTCCGATTACATTCTTCGGCAGATGGGCGGATAACCTCGTTGGAAATCTCGCTATAAACACCTTCACGCAGCAAGCGTTTAAAAGATTTTTTGACAAGTCTGTCTTCTCCTGAATGAAATGTTAATATTGCAACGCGTCCGCCTTTTGCAAGGACGTTGGGAAGCTTTTCCAGAAAATTATATAACACTTCAAATTCATGATTGACATCAATTCGTAATGCCTGAAAAGTTCTCTGACAAGATTTTTTAATGGCTTCTTTCCTTTCGTCAGCCGGAATAAATCCAAGCACATCTCCAATAATCTCCCGCAATTTCATGGTGGTAGAAATATCCGTTCCCTTTTTGATTTCTGAAATAATGGCTTTGGAAATTACTTCCGCATAAGGTTCATCTGAGTTTTCAATCAGCATACCCTGTAACTCTTTTTGTGTAACATTCCGTAAACGTTCTGCTGCAGATATACCTTTTTCAGGATTCAATCTTAAATCTAATGGTCCTTCATTTTTGTATGAAAATCCTCTATCGGGATTATCAATCTGCATGGAAGAAACACCTAAATCCGCTAATACAAAATCAAGCAAGCCTGCCTCTGGGGTAACTTGATCAATATCTGAAAAGTTCATCTGCTTTATCGTCAATATATCGGGACCATATCCTAAACCCTTTAGACGTTCTCTTGTTTTAACTATTTCTATCGGATCTACATCTAGTGCATACATATGACCTTCAGATTCCAAACATTTCAGCATCTCAGCCGTATGACCGCCATATCCCAAAGTTGCATCTAAACCTGTTTGTCCGGGTTTGATTTGTAAGAATTCTAATATTTCATTGACGCATATTGAAATATGCATCCCAGCAGGTGTACTTCCCTTTCCTATTACCTTTGCCACCGTATCGGCATATTTTTCCGGCTGACTTTCCTTGTATTTTTCTTTGAAGTTTCTGGGATGAGTTCCTTTATATCGAACACGTCGTTTGTGTTTTTGCTCTTGATTATCCATTGCTACCTCTCTATCTCTTCTTAATTTGGTAATTCTACTCCATATTACCATACACCCCGTATGCTTGCAAAAAAATATGACTTTGATATATGCATATGATAAAATTTGAGTATACGAACAAAGGCGGTAAGATTATGGAAAACTATACCAGGTTAATCAACAAAACGGAAGATTACATTGAACATAACTTAGACAAAAAAATTACTCTAAAAGAATTGGCTGAGAACGGTCATCTATCGGAATATCATTTTCATCGACTGTTTCGAAAATTTTCCTCTGAAACATTAAATCAATTTATAACGAGAGTTAAAATGGAACGGTCTGGTATCTTTTTAGCTGTTAATCAAGATATTACAATTACAGAGATTGCTTATAGATATGGTTACTGCGATGCGAGTTCATACTGCAAGGCATTTCGAAAACACTTTGGAGTAAGCCCCACTGAATTCAGAAAAGAGCAAGATAGTACAATCAATTCATTTCAAAACAAATTATAATTTACTTATAACTTAAGTACATCAAATTTGGAGGCGATAGAGTATGGAAAAAACCTAATATTACAATTGAAGAATTAAAAGATATGAAAATTATATATGTTAGATTTAGAGGAACGTATGTAGATTTTAGAAAGAACAGCACTAAGTTATTCAAGCAGCTACTTACATTTGCAGAAAAAAACAACTTGATTATTCCAGAGGTAACAAAAGTCTTAACTATCTATAATGATAATCCATTTATTACAGATAGTAAAAATCTTAGAACAAGTGTTGCAATGACCATTCCCAGTAATGCGAATGTGGAAGAAGATGGAGAAATTTGTATCTCTGCTATATCAGGGAAATTTGGCGTTGGACATTTTGAACTATCACGCAGGGAATATGGGGAAGCATGGAACTATATGTATCAGGAATGGTTATTTAAAGAGAACCAAAAGCCACGAGATGCCATACCTTTTGAATTATATGTAACAGAGCCTCCTAAAAACGCCAGAGATAAAAGTTTTACTGATATTTATATCCCAATTGATTGACGCTTCAGGAAGCTGCTAATTATCATTTTTCATTTACCCACAATCCATGTTGATTACAGCCAAAGTACAGTTTTCCGCCACGAAGTTTGGGGAACCGCACCTCACCCCCTTGTTCCGGATAAAGTCGAATTACGAGAACCCGGTCACAAGCCACATAAGCAATAAAGTTTAGATAATGGGTCTTGGTCATTTCATGGGAAAATGTAATGTAGTAATCATCTTCAATGCTCTCCACCTTTAGCTGATGTTCAGTGTCACTTGGCTTTGGAACAAGTGCCTTTATTTTTCGCCCACAGCAGGACATCTCTGCTTCACCTGTGGAGGTAATAAGATTTCCGCAGGTGGGACAGATGTAAAATTTTATTCTTTTCATATTTCCTCCGTCTGCATTGTTGGGGTCCAAATCACCCGACAATATTTTTTCAATATTTACACATAATACTTCCGATAGTTCATGGAGCAGGGACACATCAGGGCATCCCAGACCACGCTCCCACTTCGAAATGGTTTTGTCGCTGATGCGCATGGCATCGGCAAGCTGCTTCTGTGTCATCTTTTTCTCTTTGCGCAAATCCAATATAAGTTTTCCTACTTTGCTGCAGTCCATCATGTTTCCCTCCATATATTAAGCATAATCCCAGACAGTGAATAAATCAATCAACGCTCCGTAGAGTTATTCTTGCTACTTATTAATTAGTATATCAGTAACATTTCTATACACTTATCATAACATAAAGTAAATGCGGCTATGGAGAGCAAATAAATGAGATCTAATGAAAGATATGTTATTCAGTCTTTAGAATTACATTTGTTTTTTGCCAGAATTATGAAAGAACATTCATTTTTTTTAGAGGCAGGATTTACACCAAGAGATTCTGTGTTTTCTAAAGAAGCGGATGATTTTAAATTACAATTTGAGACAATTTTATTAAATGCCATTCAAGTTAGTAATGGGGTTATTGGTAACGACGTACTCACATCAGGTGAAATCATTACAGATTTTACACTTGACGCTGAGAAGAAAACAGAGTCACTTACCGGAATTTCAATTAATCAAAAGCTAACATTACTGGAGGCAAAATTATGCGGAAGTAATGGCTGCCCCAACATTTCACAGGCCTATGTAGAATATGTTCGTGAATTAAATTGCTACGCTAAAATTGCTGTGGAAGGTCTAATAACATTTAAGGAAAAAATATTAAATTGTGTTTTATCATGTAGGATGTTTACTGTTAATTATCCGCTCCTAATTGAACATATTCTACGTGAAGCACGTCTGTATCAGAGGTACTTAATTCAATTAGATTGTGGAAAAGATATAGAAAATGATGATATCAGGGAAACTGAATTATTCTGGGATCAAATTATGATGGAGCATGCGCTTTTTATAAGAGGATTGCTGGATCCAACCGAAGGAGAGTTAATTAATACTGCAAATGATTTTGCCGGAGACTATGCTGCTCTGCTTGAAAGAGCAAGAAATGCATCAGATTTAACCATCGATAGTGTGACCAATGATACATTACAAGAAACCATAAAGTATAGAGACTTTAAAGCGGCTGGTACAGAGGGTATCGCAGATTGTAAGATAAGGTCCATAATCGTTCCGCTTTTAGCAGATCATGTATTAAGAGAAGCCAATCATTATTTACGTTTGTTGAAAGATTCGTGATATGTTTACCCCGAAAGCCCTGTATCTGCAAGGCTTCCGGGATTCCTTTCTATATTTTTCTCTTTATAGGAATCAGTTCCACCCCAATTCTGCCACTAGTTTCACATTGTTCACCGCGAAGGGACATCGGTAAGGCTGGTCTTCAACTTCGGTTTCGCAGTTACAACCTGTGTGAGCAAGATGTCAAAGGGAATGTGATGGTTATCACTGCGTCTGTCTTCCAAAGCCTCTGAAAGAGGTGCCATAGTAAGAACAAAACTATCAATGAGATTTTCTTGCTATACGTGGCCTTTTGTATTATGATTTCATTAGGTGCTGCGTTTGTAACAGGGCTATTTTACAAATCAAGATTCTTTTTTTAACATTGAGTACAAGGGGGTGGAATTATGTATCAATATGCTTCTAAGGATAAAATTCAATCGAAAAAATCAAAGACGAGCACTCTTATTACGAATAAAAGTCATAGGAAAACGGGGATAAAAATGCCTGTGCAAACACAGTTTATTCCTAAACAGGAGCGAAGGGAAATTCAGCCGATTCCAACGAAACGCAGTGAAGAACTGGAACGACCCACTCCGTGTTTTGCAAAGCCAAACAACACGGGGATTCCTCTGCAAATGAAAGAAAAGTTTGAAAATCTTTCGGGCTTTTCTTCTAACGATGTACAGGTGCATTATAATTCAGATAAGCCCGCACAATTGCAGACATTGGCGTATACACAAGGCAATCAGGTATATGTTGCATCGGAGCAGGAAGCGTATGCGCCGCCTGTCAGGAACTTTGCAAAACTAAAACATAGCACCATACAGGAAGAAGTAGCACAGCTATCTCCAGATTATACAATCAAAGCCAAAGAACTTGAAAAAAATCCCAGATTAAGGGCAATGCAATATGTAGAAACTAGAATTGTGACTCCTGCTTTGAACAGGTTAACCTACAGATACGGTGGAAGCTTCGCTGCATATTTTCAAGGGGGCGAAAGGGAACCACGAGACATTGATATTGAAATGGAAAATCCTGCTGGTGTACAAGCGGCTGCTGTGGCTTTGCGGCGCGCAGGAGGTGTGATTAATTTCTTACATCCAGACGGGTTATGTGCTGTGGTTTTATTCCTGCGGGGTAGGTATGTTATTTCTTGTGATATTGTCGATGAAAATAACGCCCGATTTAATGAACGGGTTTTATCTCCTGAGGATATGGGAGAGACATTTGATGTTGGCTCCTTATCCTCCCCATTAAGACTTATAATCAATTATCTTGATCGGGCTATAGCCACCCCTGATCGGGCTAAGGAAGACTTTAAACAAATTAAGGCATTGTACAAACAGTTAATGGAGTCATCCATGGGAGAATACGCCGGGGAGGTCATAGTAAGCTATACCAGGACTTCGATTAAAGATCCCGAAGTTAGAAAACACTATTTGAAGGAACTTTCCACTCTTCTCAGAGAGGCAAGGATAGAAAAAACGAAAGAAACTCCGCCTTTATCCATAACGGGAACGAGGATAGGAGGTTAAGACGCACACTCCCCACGGCATCATAGTATTGCATTTATAGTGGTTCTTTCTGAACTTTGGGTATAAACAGTAAAAGCAGATATGAAAGTATCTGCTTTTTTGCGTTTTCGAGTGTGATTGTAAAGTTTTTATGGAAACTCTTCCTTTTGCAAAGGTCTCAAAGGTGTGTACCGATGCAGTAATTCTTCGTTATATTTTTTTCTTTATAGGAATCAGCAAATCTAATTGTATAAATTCAGAAGCTGCACCTGTATAAACCGAAAATGCGTTTATATGCTCTTCAAGAGAACCACCCATGCCATACGGTTCACGCCATTCTATTTCGTATTCCCTGCTATTTTTAATTTGTTCATAAAACATTCTCCACTCATGAAAATCACCCATCTTGATACAATGAGCCGCATATAACCCTCCGGAAAATTCTTTCTTTTCAAGTGGTGCAGGTACTGTTATATTTTCAGATATCGATGCCCAGAATTCATAACCGTAATGTTCCTGCCCTTCTTGGGGAGACGGATTGTTAAATCCATATACCCGGAAATCCGGTTTTACTGACGGCAAATCCGTAGCTTTGATAAAATCTGCTAACTTGTCCCCCGATACATCTTCCGGGTTTTCACCAATATAGTGACTTGATACAACCGTTACAGGCGGCAGATACACTATCCTAATATCCATTTTACTTTCAATCTTCGCACTTGCATTATTTAACTCAGCCATTGAATGTTCCTCCTTTAAATTAAGTTTTGGAAGGATAAGAGCATTGGCAATCTCTATTAATTCATTATCTTGAAGTAAATCAAGATGAACTTTGTTTTGAATACATGTGTCAAGACGATTAATAAAAGTGTTTAAAATATTTCGTATTGTACCAAGTGCATTAACTTCTTCGTCAATCTCCACAATATTTTCCTGCAAAATCTGCAAAGCCTGTAACTGACCATAATCATCAAGAATAACAGAAATCTGCTTTAGCGGAATACGAAGCTTTCGTAATATAACAATCTGCTGCAAACGTCTTACGGCAGTTTCATCATAGATCCGATAAGCATAATCAGCCTTACGACTACTTGATATTAAGCCAATTTTCTCATAATATCTTAGCATTCGCGTAGACACATGAAAGGTCTTAGAAACCTCACTTACTGTCATGCTTTCCATTCCCTCATCTCCTTCCTTAAAATAATTATAAAGTACGACACAGTGTTCAAGTCAAACACTTCTGAAAATTTTCTTATTTGCTCTTATATGATTTTTCATTCGTCATTTAAATGCATTTTTGCATCAATTTCAAGAAATAATTCTTTTGCATCCTCAAATCTATCTCTTTTCCGAATCATAGCATTCAAAATCTTATGTTTTTCACTTATCCCTTCACCAAAATATTTCATCTCATCACCTATACCTTCGGATTATCATTATGTGCTAGAACAAGTTTTATATCGACATACAACAAAAGTTATTTAATGCATATTGCATTGGTTATCCTCCCTTTGATTGTTTTGGTAGTGGATTTACAGTATAATTAAGCTAATATAAAAAAGCCAAATACAAAGGGGGAGATAAATTGAATATTAAAAGCAATTCCCAATTTAATGTAATTCCTCCACATGTTGGATTGCGCAAGTACATTCTATTTTATAATATCATATTTCCGGGTTCCGTAATATTTACTGAGCATTACACCCTGATGCCAAATGCGTGTGGCACGCTTTCCCTTGCATTTGATGGGAATACAATTTTAGGGGAGTTATGGGGCGCTTCTATGACACCTACCTTACTTGGAGCAGAGCCCAACAGATATCGTGTTCTGATGCTAATACAACTTTCACCCTATGGTCTTTACCAAATTACACGGCAGAGTCAAGCTGAGTTTGCGGATAAGCGTGTATCGTTGAAAGACGCTGATTGCGAACTTTTTTATTCTTTGCAACATGCTTTTACAAGGACTGGAAATGTAACGGATTTGGTTGCTGCCTGCGATAATATTTTGTACAGGCGCATGGAACAACAGGTTGTTTCAGACGCTTTACTACTTGCAACCCAAACGATAGAGAATGAGCATGGGCAAATACAGGTAAGGGAAGTAGCCAGGCAGGCCTGCTATAGCGAGCGGCATTTAAATCGCCTGTTTCTTGCACAGATCGGCACAAACATCAAAAGCTATGCCCGCCTTGTCCGTTTTAATTACGTATTAAAAAATATGAAGAAATCCCCCTGCTTTTTCGCGACACTTTCGCAGCAAGCCGGATACTTCGACCAAGCCCATTTTGACAAGGATTTCAAGTCTATCAGCGGCGTAACTCCACAAATCTATCTTGAAAAAATGTCGGGTTTTTACTATGATGGAACCGAGACATTGGATATACTATCCTTATAAATATTACTGTGGAGGATAAGAAAATGCGATTTAATGAAACAACCATCCGCGTCTTGGTGCGGAAAAACTATGGAGAATGCTATGATTTTTACACTGAGAAACTTGGCCTAGTGGCGGTCTGGGGTGATAGAAATGGGCCTTACACTTCTTTTGCCATAAGTAAAAATACACCGCCTTGCTTTGCCCTCTTTGCTGGGGAAAATATGCCCATGTTTCAAGGGTATCAACAACCAGATAGCAGCACACAGCCCGACACAGTTGTGGCAGTGATTCCGTCGGAAGATTTGGATAGAGACTATCAGCAGCTAAAAGAAGCAGGGGTGCAGTTTTTGGGAGAACCCCAGCGCATAAAGGAATGGGGTATGCGCTGCACCTATTTTAGAGACCCGGAAGGCAATTTATTTGAGTTGAATGATGCCAGCGGCGTGTAGCTTTGGCAACTTTTTCACCAGTAACTTAATAAAAAAAATGGGCAGTGGGGAAATTCAATTTTCTTTTTATGTATATACTAGATATGGGAATCACGTAAAACGTGATTCCCATATCTAGTATCGTGAGAAGTCATTGGCTTAATTTCCCGACTGCCCCTTTTCGTCCCTGCCGTTAGTCTTATGGCTGCTGCTATATCCTGCTTTTTGACATTTACCTTCTTGAAAAAATATATAATATAACGTATAATAACATCGATATATAACAATGTTATTTAAAGGAGAATATTATGCCGCCGAAGACTAAAGTTCCAAAAGAAACCATTATTGAAAAAGCTTTTGAATTAACAAGGTTATATGGGTTTGAAAAGGTTACAGCCCGTGCACTTGCTAACGAATTGAATTGTTCTACACAGCCAATCTTTCATTCCTTCCGTAATATGGAAGATTTAAAAAAAGAAGTATATGTGAAAACACGGAACTTTTTTGAAACAAATATGCTGCAGCCACCTGCCGACCCGGAAACACCGTATTTTTTGAGTATGGGAATCACCTATGTGGAATTAGCCCAAAAAGAAAAAAAATTGTTCCGGCTATTGTGTATGTCGGATAGTGTTCAGCTAAACAGCCTGTATGATTTAGCCCAGCACCTTCCTTTACCAATAGAACCGGACATATTTGTAAAAACATGGATTTTCACCCATGGTATTGCCACTATTGTTTCAACGAATACAACTGAAATTTCAACTGAAGAAATAAAGCAGTTTCTTGTTGAGGCAAGCGCAAGTTTTCATTCTTACTCACAGTCGGAAAAACGGGAGGATATATGCAAGCAAAACACAGACGAAAACTGAATATGTTAGAACCCGGCACTAAAATGTGTAAAGTAATACTTAGTTTATTGGGGAGTGGTATTGTTTTTATGTATTTACAGATTGAGATGGCAGGTGTTTTTATGCTGATAGCAGCAGGAGTAATTTTTATTTTATTGCTGATTCTTCTTGCCATAGAGCAACATCAAGATAATAAGCAATATTTAGAAGCGAAAAAGAGCAACCCGGAAATCAAATAAGTCGATAGAAAGCAGGTACGGTATGAACGTAGAGTTGAAAAAAGAACGAATTTATTTGCATGCTCCCAATAGTTGTGTTGCTACTTCTGTTACGATTGTTGGAAATGTAAAAACAGATAAGCTGACTACTGCTATTAAAGAAGCTGTTACCCACAATGAAATTTTAAATACCAAGATTCAGATTGAAGCCAATGGCACCGCCTGTTACATAACAGACCATACCGGACATATTCCAATTTCTATTTCAAACCATTGTTGGCAGGAAATTGTAGAAGAACAGATGAAAGTTAGATTTAAGATTGAGAATGGCGAATTAATACGCTTTTTTATTACTCCAACATCAGACGACATACAACTGCTAATTATAAATCATCATCTTGCCGGGGATGGTCTATCCATCGCTTTTTTAATTGAAGATATTATGAATATTCTTTGTGGAAAAGAAATTGAATATAAGGCAATTAAGTTATTGGAGCCGGAACAATCCACAGACGTATCTGCATTATCTCCCTTTATCCGTTTTTTAATGAAAAGACTAAATAAAAGCTGGAAAAAAAGCGGTACCACTTTTCAACCGGATGATCATATCCGATTATTCGATAAATATTGGAATGGTCGCAACATAAAATTCTTTTCTCAAACAGTAGATACGAATACCTTACAAAAATTATATGAACTTTCGAAACAGAACAATATAACAATGAACAGCATAATGCTGACAGCTTTTTATAAGGCTTTTGGCTCGAAGACAGATATCGGAATATCAATAAATCTTCGTCAGGAAAAGAACAAAGGCATGGGGAATTATGCAACAGGAATCTCTATTCCGTATGATTATGATGAAAGCCTTACCTTTTCTGAAAATGCGGTAAAATTACATAAGGTAATTTATCAAAAATTGGGTAATAATAAAAATAAGTTTTTTCTTATGCAGTTTATGAATGGTTTACCTGGAACACTGATTGATGCCGCCTATTTTTCCGTATTTGATGGTTACAAAAACAAAGCCGCGGAAATGACTGCAAATATGTTTGGTTACTCCAATAATCCTCAGGGAATAAATATAACTAATTTAACTAAGATACCTATTTCAACAGACTATGGCCCATATCATCTTACTAATTATCTGTGTGTTTCACCATTAGTCCCTAACCTAAAAATGACAGTCGGTATTTCAACTTTTGATAATTTGATGAATATTACTATGTGTGTTGAGGAAAATTCAATTTTAAATGGAACTGAGTTTTTGGAAACTATTGTGGAAATACTAGCAACATAATGGCGTTGACTTTACCCTTAGGGCAAGGTGTAAGATAAAGGTAAGCATACAGGATACGATGAATGAAGGAGGATATATGTTATCTATTGGAGAGTTTTCAAATATATGTAAGGTGTCTACTAAGACCCTTCGTTATTATGCCGAGATAGGGCTTATTATGCCTGATGAGATTAACCCTGAAAATGGTTATAGATATTATTCTATCGAACAATTAGAAACAATGCTATTTATCAACCGCCTGAAATCATACAATTTTTCTCTAGAGGAAATTAAAACAATTCTTAAATCAGAAGAACCACAGGATGATGCACTTTACCTGACACTTAGCAGAAAGAAAAAAGAGTTTGAAAATCAAATACAAGAATTTGAAACAACTTTAGACCAACTTAATAATGATATATCAAGTTTGAAACAAGGCAAATCAATTATGTCGTATATGGAAAGCATTGATGTTCAACTTGTGGACGTACCCGTGATGAATCTTCTATCTGTTCGAAAAATGGTTCATAAATACGATTTTCCAGAAGAATATGGTCATTGCTTTGGTAAATTATTTAAGAAAATCCAAGACGAAAATCTAACTATGCTTGCCCCACCAATGGTGCTTTTTCATAGTGCAGAATTCAGTCCAATGGGTTTAGATACTGAATTTGCTATTCCAGTAAAAGAGTATGTTACAAGTACAAGAGATTTTCGCCCGGGATTATGCTTAAAAACAGTTCTGTACGGCTCCTATTCTAACCTATCTTCTGTATACACGAAACAACGGGAATGGGCAGAGAATGAAGGCTATGAATCTAATAACGCCCTCTATGAAATATATATAACTGATCCTTCTGAGGTTTCCAAAGAAAGTGAACTTATAACTGAAATTTATTATCCTGTTAAAAAGGCAATGAAGGAGAAATCTATATGATACAAGAAAAACTGACAGCATTGGGAGAGAGAATAAACAATGATTATAGCAATATTGCAGGTATGGTCGTACTAAAAGACGGCAAAAAGCTATATGAAAGTTACTTTAATGAGTGTACTGCTACCAGCCGAATCCATGTCTATTCCGCATCCAAAAGTATTCTTTCTATTTTGATTGGGATTGCGATAGACAAAGGATACATCAAAAGTATTGACCAGAAAGTATTAGATTTTTTTCCAGATTACACCCTTAAGAGAAAAGAAAATACAATACAAAATGTTTCACTTAAGGATTTACTGACAATGACAGCTCCATTTAAATATAAGTTTGCCCCCTACCATTACATAAAGTATTTCACGAGTGAAAATCATGTAAAGTTCTCACTTGATTTATTAGGAGGCAAAGACCAGATTGGAGAATTTAGGTACATACCCTTTGCAGCACCAGATATTTTATCCGGAATTCTTATAAAAGTAACTGGGCAATCCGTGTTTGATTTCGCAACAGAACATTTATTTTCACCACTGGGAATCACTGTTGAACGTAATATAGTTCTTCACAGCGCAAAAGAACAAACCACATTTAATAAGGCTACAAATATAAGTGGCTGGGTTGCTGACTCAAAAGGAGTAAATACAGGGGGATGGGGCCTTACTCTCTCTGCTGGGGATATGGCAAAGATAGGCCAATTATGCCTAGATAACGGAATGTGGAATGGAACACAAATTGTATCGACTGAGTGGATAAATGAAAGTACAAAGGAACATAGCCGATGGGAAAAACTTAATCTTCCATATGGATATTTATGGTGGATTATTGATGAAAAAGAACATGCCTGTGCCGCCATGGGAGATGGAGGAAATGTGATTTACTTCAATAAAGAGAAAAAAATAGTAGTTTCTATTGCTTCTCTTTTTGCGCAAAATGCAAAAGATAGGATAGAATTTATTAAAAAACATGTGGAACCAATATTTGAGAATTGTGAATTGTGAAATATATAACAGTTATCAAAGAGCCGATAATTTCGAGGTTAGTATATCTCAAATTGTCGGCTCTGTTTATACTAGAGGAAATATATTGACAAATTTAGCTACTTTGCATTACAATATAGCTAACTACTTTGCAATACAGGATAGGCGGTGAAATTATGATTCCATCACAAATGTTGAAGGGTACACTGGAAGGCTGTATCTTAGAAATAATTAGTCACAATGAAACTTATGGATATGAGATCTCTGAAACGCTGGGGCAATGCGGCTTTAACGAAATTTCAGAAGGAACAATATACCCTCTTCTATTAAGATTAGAAAAAAATGGTTTCATTATAGCCCAATACCGGCAATCTCCAGTAGGGCCTAAGCGAAAATACTTTTCTATATCTCCTGAAGGGAAAGCTGAAATAGACGCTTTTTATAACAATTGGACTCAACTCTCAAAAGCCGTAAATACTGTCTTTAAAAATGGAGGTAAATAGCATGGATAAGAAAACAAAACAACTCAACTATCAAAATAATAAATTAGACAATCAAATTAACCCTGAAAATCAAGAAGCATATACGGATATGATTTGCTATCTTCGTGGTTCCAGTATTTCGGAGTATGACCAGGAAATGGTCCGCCAGGATCTTCTGGAAATGATTCTTTCTGCTCAGGGGAGAAATGAAAATATCAAATCTGTCATTGGAGAAGATTATAAATCTTTTTGTGATAAAGTAATATCAAATCTTCCCCCAAAATCTATAAAGCAAAAAATAATTGATTCTTTTGATTTAATTTGCTGGTGTTTGTCTATTCTATTAACAATAAATATTGTACTTACAGATGAAACAGCTACTCTTATTCATAACTTGGCAACCGGAAAGCCTTTATATTTCAATATTTCCTTTTCTGTTGGAAACCTTATCTCTATCGTTTTAATACTAATTTTGGCGGTTATCATGGTAGAAGTCATTGCCAAAAACTCATTTAAAATAGGAAAAAATAAGCATCATAATAGAACAATGGGGTGCTTCATAGGAGCTGGTATTATTACAATATTTCTACTAACTGCATGGCTTGGGAAGCAAACACTATTTACTATCAATATATTTATTCCATGTATTTTCGCACTTATCTTATATGTTACCCATAAGATACTGGAACGTATATAGATAAGAATTTCACTATTCATTTCACAAATAAGTATTCATCTGACTTTGACTTTGTCATATGTTATCTCTTTCAGCAAATATCCATCACTATTGACTTTCATGCATTCATCGCCATAAATAATGAGCGTTTTATTCTTAAACGCACCACGCTTTAATATTAAATTATTACCATCGCTCATAACACTGACATACAGTTTTTCATCTATATACGTGACCTTAAATTTCTTCTCGTCAGATGCCTGTTTATGTCCTGCAAATATTGTATAAATGAAGTAAATAGCCATTACAAACGCTATCCATGTCAAACCCAAAATCAGTCTATCCTTTTCATTTTTATATTTTTTATTTGTTTTACTCTTTTTATATTTTTTCCTCTTTCTATTTGTATTACCCCTTCTTTGAATGATATCTTTATGAAGCGGTAGAGCCATACAATATCCCATCCCAAACACAAATGGGATATGAATAAGTAAAACCATAATAATTATATTTCGTAAAACATAAACCCACTCACTTCTTGACATTTTCAATATAAACATTGGATTCCCTATGCTAATGACTAAGTAAATAAAGATAAACAGCATAGGAACCAAGAAGGTACACCCTATTCTTTTTAACAAATTATCCTTACGCAACCACATTCTTACCGTTAATATTGCAGCACCTATATATGCAAGAGAAATAACGCCTGTTACAATTACGCTATATATAGATATTGAATTACCAATTAGAATATATTCATCTGGTACACGGAAGTACATTGCCCACCCCTTTTTGTGTAAGAATGTGATAAATCTTATTAAGACACTAATTATAGCACCAACGAAAGATATCACCGCAATTACCACACTAGGATGTGCCTTGATATAGTCGATAATACTCTTACTATGATTTGCTTTTATTTCTTTTCCATATTGATCTAAAATCATTCAATATCCCTCTTCCGTATCATTACTGATTTTTTGTGGTTATCACCTTCATATTTGCAACTTCATGTATTCCACTTACCATTTTTACTGTAAAGTAGCTTGTTCCAGGCAATCCCCAGCATTCCCATAAAGATAACAGTATCTGCCAACAACAAGAAAACAATATTTGTTGTAATTCCATAAATGTAAAACAATGTAAAAACCTCTACCGACACTGCCACAAAGCATAAATAATTGGAAAGATAGTCCGCGATAGCATCACTGTAATACCCACGAATCTGTAGCCACCTCCAAATTAGTGGGCGTAAAAGAAATCTTATGACGATACATACAGTGGGGTAAGCAAATATCATTTTTTTATCTACCAATGTGGTGACAACACCTTTACTCCATTGCACAGGTATTTCTGCCGGCAATTCAGAAAATAAAAAAACCGCAATCACGAAGCAGATTATTGTTAAGATGCCCCAGATTGCTGTTCCACCCCATAAATAGAAAAAGCCCACTGAATCTATCTGGAATACCTGTCCGTTTCGTTCCCATTCGTCTTCCAAATCCGGAATATATTCTTCTACATTCATTTTTTCAAAAGAAATTTCTTCAGACTTTAGCATTACCTCACACTGTTTCTTTGCATAACTTAATTCTTCAATTTGTCCATTCAATACTTTTGATTGCATTTCTATCACATCATACAGTGAAATTTCATTTTTTAATATTCTACGGATATCTTCAATTGAAATCCCCAGTGTCCTGAGATATGCTATTTTTTTTATATTCTCAATATCGTTATCACTATACATGCGATAGCCATTTTTCTCATTTCGTTTTGGCTGAATGAGTTCTTCCTTTTCATAGAATCTAACATTCGATCTTTGAAGCCCTGTCTTTTGTTCTACTTCTTTTATTGTCATCCAATCTTCACCTCCTTTGCTTTAATATAATGTATAAACAAGGTTTACAGTCAACATTTTTTTAATTATACCATATGGTAATCCCCTTATACACAAATGTGTTTCTGTA